>JABFRZ010000678.1 GCA_013140785.1 Planctomycetota bacterium
CACGAGCTTCGCGCCCGAGTCGCACAGGATCTCGTGGAGCTCGGGTACGGCCAGGCGGTGGTTGAGCGGAGTCAGGATCGCGCCCAATCCGGCGGCGGCGAAGTAGCTCTCGAGGTACGCGCCGGAGTTCCAGTCCAGGATCGCCACGCGGTCGCCAGGGCCGACACCCAGCGCGCGCCAACCGCGCGCGCGCGCCCTCACGCGCTGGGCGAACTCGCCGTAGTCGCGCCGGATGGCGCCCTCGACGACGTTCTCGACGGAGTTCTCGAGCACGGCCTCGCGGCCGGCGAAGCGCTGCTCGGCGCTCTCGAGGATCGCCCAGATCGTCGCGTGAACCATGCGGTTTCGAGCGCAGTTTGTATCCTTCCGCCGCCCCGGCGCCAGCTCCGCGCCCGCTGACGACATGAATCCGCCCGCCGACGTGAACTCGACCCGCCGCACTCGCTTCGCACTCTCGTGGATCTGGCTGATCGCCGCCTGGGTGCTCACCGGCGCGGCGTTCAAGCTCTTCTGGGGCACGCCCGCGCTACTGCCCGAGGTCGTGCGCGACCTGCCGCTCGAGCTCGGGCTCACCTACAAGCTGGCGATCGGGATCGAGCTCGCGATCGTTCTCGTCGCGCTCGCCAAGCCACGCTGGGGCTGGCTGCTGCAGGCCGCGCTGCTGCTCGTGTTCGACGCGGTGCTCACGACCCAGATCGCGGCTGGCGCCGAGAGCTGCGGGTGCTTCGGCAGCAAGCTCTCCATGCCGCCCTGGGTGATGATGGCGATCGACAGCGCCTTGCTGGCCGGCTTGCTGCTCGCGAGACCCTGGAAGCACTTCGGCGCGGGCGTCAACCCGATCGTGCCCGTCGCGCTGGCCGCCGTCGGACTGGCGCTGCCCTGGTTCCACGACCGCGAGGTCCGCCAGGGCGAGGTCGTGGAGAACGGCCAGCCGGTCGAGGGCCGCTGGATCGAGCTCGACCTCGCGAAATGGGTCGGCCAGGACATTTGGGACACGCCGCTCGGCCAGGCGCCGTTGAACCAGTACCTCGACGTGAACCAGCTCCCGCTCGACGGCCTGTGGGTCTTCTGGCGCGCTACCTGCGAGCACTGCGCGAAGCACCTCGAGGACCTCGCGCAGGGCGAGCACGGCGAGCGCCTGCTCACTCTGGTGCAGATCGAAGAGCGCCACGACACGCTGGCCAATCGCGTCGTGCACGTCCTACCCGACGGCAACTTCGTGCAGAGCGCGCGCCTGCCGGCCTCGATCTCCTACTTGATCACGACCCCGGGCGAACTCGAACTGGAGGGCGGGAAGGTGATCGCGGGCGCGGAAGGCGTGGGCCAGGAGGACTGACGGCGGCGCGCGCCGTGCGCCGGAACCTCAGGCGCTCGGCCGCTTCGCGTCGCCCTTGCTGCCGCCCGCGTCCGTGGGCTTGGCCGGAGCCGGGCCGGGCTTCGGGTCGGCGTCGGCCATGAGCTTCCCGAAGTACTCGGGCATCTCGACGCCGCCCACGTCCTTCATGATCTGCATGACGGGTGGGATCGAGCTGCCGAGGCCGCGGATGAAGTTGGCCGCAGCGTTGCCGCCGTTCGCTCCGCCCTGGCCGTCCCAGACCACGATCTTGTCGAACTTGACGTTGGAGATCGCCTTGGCGGCGGTTTCCGAGAGGTGATCGAGGTGCTCGAGCATCAGCATCTGGAAGGCCTGGGGCGTGCCGCCGCAACTGTCGACGATCAGCTTCAAGCCGGCGGCCTTCTTGGCCAGGATCTCGAACTGGCCGCGGGCCTCGGCCTCGAGGCGCGCGTAGATCGCGGAGGCCTCGCCCTCGGCCTCGATCTTGCGCTGGGAGGCCTGGGCCTCGGCGTCCACGATGGTCTTCGCCTTCTCCGCCTTCGAGGTGGCCTCGAGCTTGGCGCGCGTCTCGGCCTCGATCTTCTCGCCCTGCGCGGCGGCGGCGCGCGCCTCGGCGCGGTACTGGGCCTCGAGCACGGCGGCCTGCGCCTCGCGGAAGCGCTTCTCGCCTATTTCGTAGGCCTGGGCTTCCTTCACGCGCAGCTCGGCGTTGGTGGCGGCGACCTCGGCCTTGGACTTGTTCTCGCCCGAGACGGCCTTGGCGTTGGCGTCGGCCACGCGCACGCGCATCTCGCGCTCCTTGTCGCGCATCTGGGCTTCCTGCTCGAACTGGGCGGCCTGCTCACCGACCCGTTTGTCGCGCTCGAGCTCGGCCAGTTTCACGGCGCGTTCGCGTTCGGCGTCCTTGGTGCCGATGTCGCGCACCTTCTCGGCGTTGGCCACGCTGACGGCGCGCTCGCGCTCGGCTTCGGCCACGCCGATCGCGCCGCGCTTGTTCTGCTCGGCCACGTCGATCTCGGCCTGCTGGATGGCGGTCGAGGCGGCCTTGCGCCCGATGGCCTCGATGTAGCCTGACTCGTCCTTGATGTCGCGGATGTTCACGTTGATCAGCACCAGGCCGATCTTCTTGAGCTCTGGCTCGAGCGCGCTCTGGACCTTCTCGAGGAACACGTCGCGGTCGCGGTTGATCTCCTGGATCGCCATCGACGCGATCACGTGGCGCAGCTGGCCGAAGATGATGTCTTCGGCCTGCTTGATGATCTGCGCCGTGTCGGAGCCCAAGAGGCGCACGGCCGCGTTGTTCATGGTCTCCTCGTCCGTGCCGATCGCGACCGTGAACACGGACGGCACCGAGACGCGGATGTTCTCGGACGAGAGCGCGCCCTCGAGCGGGATCTCGATCTGCAGCGGCTCGAGGTCGAGGAAGTCGTAGGCCTGGATCAGGGGCCACACGAAGGCGCCGCCGCCGTGCAAGGGGCGCGAGGACTGGCCCGCGCTGGTCCTGCCGTAGATCACCAGGATCCGGTTGGATGGGCAGCGCTTGTAGCGGGTCGCGATCATCATGGCGAAGCTCGCCAGGATGACCACCGCGGCGACGACCATCAGCACCGGGACCAGGTTGGCCGGCATCTGGAACTGGGCCATCTGGAACTGGGTGAGAGCGAGGGCGTTCGTCACTTCTTGGCTCCTTCGAGGGGCGCGACTTCGAACGTGTCGGGCGTGGTCATGCGGGTGATCTTCACCAAGGCGCCGGTGGGCAACTCGTCGCCCAGTGTGAAGGCGGTGAACTCCGCCGTCCGGCCCTGGACCTTGACCGTGACCTTGCCGAAGCCGGCGTTCCGCCCCGGGATGCGCAGGTAGACCCGCGCGGATTGCCCGAGCGCGTTCTTCGGGTCCAGGTTGCCGCGCGACTGCAGCTTCGACTGCATGCGCATCATCCAGCCCACCAGGAGCATCAGCGCGAAGCCCGCGCCCGTCGAGCACAGGACCGTGACCGTCGGGTTCCAGCCGTTGTCCGTGCCCATCCACCCGGTGAGCCCGAAGAACGTGAAGAACGAGGCCAGGGCGCGCACCGAGAACAGGCTGAAGAAGCCGTCCGGATGATCGCCGCCATCCGAGCCCACGTCGTGGTGCAGATCGACGTCGTGTCCGTCGCCCACGCCGAAGAGCATCAGCGCCGTCTGCAGGACGAGCACCGTGCCCCCCGCCGCGGCGCAGGCCATGTACGTGAGCTCCATGGTCCAGTCGATCCCGAAGATGGCGAGCGGCATCAGTCCTCTTCCCCTCGGCCGAGCGACGGCCGGGCCGCGAGCGTACTCGTTCGCGTGGTCGCCATTCAATCGAGGCGAGGCGAGCGTCGTCCGCGGCTGACCCTATACTCCCGCCTCCCTAGCGCCATGCTGCTCCTCGACCTCAGCACGAAAATGCAGGAGATGGCCCAGAGCTTCTCCTACATGGGGCCGTTCGTGGGTCTGCTCCTGTGCGGCATCGGGCTGCCCGCGCCGGAGGAGACGTTCCTGATCGCGGCGGGCTTCCTGCTGCACAAGGGCCACGTCGAGTTCCTGCCGATCACGGCGTTGTGCTCGCTCGCGATCCTGTTCGGGGACTCCATTCCCTACTTCCTGGGGCGGCGTTACGGCATGCAGGCGCTCGAGATCCCCTGGGTGGCGCGCGCGCTGCACCCCGAGCGCTTCGCGCGCTTTCGCAAGCGCTTCGACGCGCACGGGAACTGGGCCATCTTCGGCTGCCGCTTCCTGCCCATGCTGCGCATCCCCGGCTACTTCGTGGCCGGGACCATGGGCATGCGCTATTCGCGCCTGTTGATGCTCGACAGCCTCGGGGTCCTGCTGACCGTGCCGATCTCGGTCTTCCTGGGAAAGCTGCTGGCCGAGCAGACCGATCGGCTCAAGGAGTCCTTCCACGACCTGCACCTCATCCTGGCCTTCCTGGTGCTCGTGCTCGCGCTGGGAATCGCGATCCGCGTCCGCTGGGCGCGCGCGAACGCCGCTCAAGCCCGCAACGAGCCTCCCGAGGGACCCGCGAGCTGAGCGACTCAGGCTCTGAGGTCGAACTCGAGACGCGTAGCCGTGCTCTCCAGCACAGGTTTCCCCTGTCCCCTGGAAGAATCCGGGCTAGCATGGGGCCCGTCCCTCGCGGAGCCTCCCCATCGAAGCCAAGACCCTCGCCGCAACCCTCGCACGCTGGTGCCAGGACAAGAAGGCCGAGGAGGTTGCCGTGTACCGAGTCGCGGAGCGCCTGGGGGTGGCCGACTACTTCGTGCTGGTCACCGGCCTGAACCGCAACCACGTGCGCGCGCTCGAGAACGAGTTGCACGTACGCGCCAAGGCGCTCGGCGAGCGGCACCAGCCGCTCGAGGGCCAGGAGCTGCACTGGTGGGTGGTGATGGATTTCAGCGACGTGGTCGTGCACCTGCTGCAGCCCGAGGCGCGCGCCTACTACGATCTCGACCGCCTGTACCACGAGTGCCCGCGGCTGGACTGGGAGTCCTTGCCGAGCGCGGACGATCTGCACGCGGCCGAGGCCTAGCAGCCCGTGGTGAAAGTCGCTACTGCGGCTTCGCGTGCGTTCGCGCCGCGGCG
>JABFRZ010000402.1 GCA_013140785.1 Planctomycetota bacterium
GGCAAGAGCCGCCTGATCCGTGGGATCGACGCGCTCTACCATCAAGCGGCCCGAGTCTGGCCGCGGATGTTCGCCTACCAGATCCTCGTGGAGGCTGAAGTCGCCGCGCTGGAGGCAAACGCGGGCGAGGGCTCGGTTTGAGCGGCAGGCTCGAGCGGCGCGCTTGAGCGGCTCGGCTGAGGCCACGCCGCGCTCGCCCAAGCGCCCGTCCCTGCTGCTACTCCTCATCCCAGCCGTCATCGGCCTGCTCACCCTCCTGCGCCACGAGTGGTGGCGTGACGAGGCCTACACCTGGCTGGTGGTCCGTGCGAGCGGCTCCCCGTCTGAGCTCACCCTGAACCTCGGCTTCAACGGCCACCCGCGCCCGTACTACTTCCTCGCCTGGGTGCTCAACCGCATCTCGGACCACCCGCTCGCGCTCGCGCTCCCCAACCTCGCGCTCGCCCTCGCCGCCAGCGGGCTCTTCCTCCGCTTCGCGCCGGTGTCGCCGCTCCAGGGGTTCCTGTTCTCGCTCGGCTTCTACCCGCTCTACCAGTACGGCGTTGTCGTGCGCTGCTATTCCTTGGTGCTCTTCCTCCTCTTCCTCTACTGCCACTTGCGCGCCGCGCGGCCCACCAGGAGTGCGGCGCGGCTCTTAGTGCTCGCGGCCCTCGCGCAAGTCCACCTGCTGTCGATGGCGGCGGCGGCGGTGCTGCTCGCGCTCGAGGTGCTCGAAGCCCGTCGAGCTCGGCGTCGCTGGGACTTCGGAGCCTGGGCGGGCGCGACGGCCGCGGCGACGAGCCTAGCCCTGGCCGCATGGCAGGTGTCACCAAGGGGCGCGCCTTTGGCCAGCGCGCCGCTGAGCTTCCGCGCCAGCCTGCGCGGCTTGGCCAATGGCATCCTCCCCGACTACGGTCCGCTCGAGGGCACCGAGGTCCACCTCGTCGTCGGCCTTGCCCTGTTCGCCGTGATCGTCGCGCTCCTGCTGCACGGGCGCCGCTGGGCCCTCCTCGTCTACCTAGCGCTCGCCGGCTCGCTGCTCTCGATCTGCTCGCTCGTCTACGCCGGCCACCGCTGGCACCACGGCTTCTACTTCGTCTACCTCCTCGCCGCCCTCTGGTTCACGGGTGAGGAGCGGCTCCGGGGCACGGCGGCGCGCGGCCTCACGTTCGTCCTCGCGCTCCAAGCGGCGGTGGGGGCGTGGGCGGTCGGGATCGATCTCGCACGCCCTTACTCCGACGGAGCGCTGGTCGCACGGTACCTGCGCGAGGAGGGATTCGAGGAGCACCCCCTCGTCGGGATGAAGGTGTCGCGCTCGCCGGAAGGCTTCGCGCGCTACGAGTGGACCTTCGACGAGATCCAGCCCGTGCTGCTCTACCGCGGCGGGACGGCGTACGACCCGCTCGCCAGAACGTTCGATGCCTTCTACGAGCACTACGCCGCGGGTCTGTACTACCGCATCCAGCACAGGAAGCAGATGGCCGCCTCGCTCGAGGACGTTGCTGCCCGCATCGGCGCGCCCTTCGTCGTGGTGGTCGCACGGTACCCCGACACCGACGAGGTCGGACTCCCGCCGCCGCTGAAGAAGCTCCAAGACTTCCCCCCGGTCCTGGACTTCGGCGAGCGCTACAGCCTCTACCTCCATCCGTAGTGTCCCTTCCCCGAAGTAGCGCCAACAATCCGCCGCACTGAATCGCCGCTGGCGGCGTTGCGCCTCCTCCCTAGTATTGCAGCGAATACGCGTCGTCGGCGCGCCTTGCCAGCGCCGATCCATCGCGGCGCCTTGTTGGCGCTACTTCGGGGAAGGAACACTAGATCTCGGCGCGTCGCGCGTGGGTCGAGCTGTTGCAAGGGGCTGGGGTTCTCTGGGTATCTTGGGGCGACATGACGGGAGAGGAGCTCGATGGCGCGCATGTGGACCCGCGCCGACCGGTCGGGTTCGGCCCAGCGAACTCGGCAGCCCCCGCAGCGCTACTGTCCAGGGGACAGCGGAGCGCGCTCCTGTGGGGCTTCGCGCTCTACGCAGTCTTGTCGTGCAGCACGTTCTTGCTGGACATCTTCGAGACCTTCGACGAGCTGGAGTACCTCTCGCCGTTCATCGGAGCTGACTTCCACGGCCGGCGCCTGCCGCTGTACCCGACTCTGGTCGTCGGACTCGGACACTTGCTCGAGGATTCGAGTCTCGCCGGACAGCTGATCTCGAAGGTCTGCGTGCTCGGCACGGGTCTGATCCTGTTCAGGCTCTTGGCGCGGCTTTTTGGCACCTTCGCCGCTTGCTGCGCCACACTCCTGTTCGGGGTCTTGCCGGTCACGGTCCTGCAGTCGAGCACCGTGCATCCTTTCGGGTTGTATGGGCTGCTGCTGGTGCTGTGCGCCGAGCGGTTGGTGCGCAGCGTAGAGACCGAGCGCACGGGTCCCCTGGGTGCAGCCGCGGCGGCAGCCGGGCTTGCGGCGCTCACCCGGCCGGAGGGTTTCACGCTGGTGGGTCTAGTCGCGCTCTGGCAATTCGTCGTGTTCTTGCGCCGGCGAACCGTGTCCTGGGGGAGCTGGATCGGCGGCGCTCTGGTGATGGCGGCGGCCGTGGGCTGGTTCCTGCTGCACCCCGGCTATGCGGAGCAAGCCGTGCGCTTCTCGAAGAAGGGCAGCTTGGCTCTGACCGGCGAGTACCTGGTCGGCTATCTGCGCGCCTACCCAATGTTGCTCGGATGGCTGGCGCTGCCGTTCTGCTTCCTGGGACTGGTGCCCGAACGCACGGTTCCAAGTGAGCGGACCTTGTCCTCCGCGCGCCGAGCCTATTTTGGCATCGCGTTGTTCGTCTTGGCCTCCGACCTTGCTCTCTTGATGACCCCCTCCGGATGGGGCCCGGTCTATCTGTATCCGACGACCCTGCTGCTCACCGGCTTCTTTGGTTGCGGCCTGGAGCGCGTGCGGCGCCTTCGTGGAGGGCGACGGCTCGCACCGCTCGCGCTGGTCGGATGCGTGGCGTTGGCTCTCGGCGAAGCCGTGCCGGCGCTCGTCGAGTACCGCAAGATGCTCGCACCGTTCCACGAGGCCTGCGTTTTCGCCGCGGCGCACGCCACTCGGAATTCGGTCCAGACCTCCGAGGTTCGGCACACGCAGCGCTGGACGGATCTGCGCGCGGTGAGCTACCGACGGCGCCTGGCTCGGCCGGGAGCCCTGATCGTGCTCGAAGACTTCTTCTTCAACCAACGCGGGAACAACCTGGAGGCGGAACTGGCCTGGCTGGTGAACGAACGTCGGGCCGAGGTCCTGTTCGACCAACGGGGTGAGTATCTGCCGCTGCTCGCCAGCACGGTGATCACGCTGGATCCCCCGGTCTCCTATACCCCGCGTGTGCTCGAGCTACGCCACACGCCACAACCCACCCGCGCTGTGGTTCTGCGGATCCCCTAGTCAACCATCTCTCGCCGCCTGGCGTCCAGGAGGCCGATGGCCCGCGGCTGCTCTACCTACTCATAGCGGCAAGACTTTCCGCCACCCCAACAGTCACGATCCGCTCTGAGGAGGGTTTTTCGAGCGAGGGCATGTGGGCGCTCGCGAACCGCCTCTTGCTCTCGAGGAAGCTCGCCGCGGTGCAGGCCTCGGGCGAGGAGGCGCTCGGGATCGTGGCGCTCGGAGAAGCGGCGAAGGTCGCGCGCATCGAGCCCGACGTGCGAGCCGCGCGCGCGGGCTTCGTGAAGGTGCTGCACACGCTGCACTACGCCGACCCCGAGAAGACGGCCGAGCCGCTGCGCGCGCTGCTCGCGGGCGAGGGGACGCTCGTTCAGCCCATCCAGGACGCGCACCAGATCCTGCTCGCCGGGGCAAAGCCGCAGGTGATCGAGGCACTCGAGCTCGTGCGCATGATCGACTCCCCGACGCCGCCGGCGGTCGCGGCGTTCCGCATCCGCAACTCGACGCCCACCGCGGTCACGGCGCTGCTCGAACGCGTGACGAAGGCGATCGAGCAGGTCGGGAGGTTCAAGCCGGAGGGGGTGGCGCTGGCCGAGCCCGCCTCGGGCACGATCCTCGTCGTGGCGCCCGAGCCGGAGCTTCTCTGGTGGAAGGAGCAGATCGAGCGCTTCGACCAGGTGCAGCCGGCGGTCACCCGGAATTACATCCCGCGGCGCTTCTCCATTCGTGAGACGGCGAAGCTCATCCAAGAAGTGGTGCGCGGCCCGGTCGAGGGTGCGGCGGGCTGGCGGCTGGTCGAGGACGAGCTCACGGGGACGCTCGTGGTCACCGCGACGAGCGCGCAGCACGAGGAGGTGGAGCGGCTGCTCGCGCGTCTGGAGTCCTCCGAGCCCGACGCGCGCATCGCGCTGCGCGCCTTCCCGATCCGCCACCGCGACGTGGACGAGTTCCTCGGGCTCCTGGAGAGCCTCTTGAAGGGCGTCCCGTTGCCGGCAGCAACGAACAATGAGGAGGGCGCGGCAGGGCTGAACCCCACTGCGCGGGATGCCCTGCCCGCGCCGCCCTCGATGATCGGCGGCCGGCCCGTGCCCGAGGCGAGCGACCTCTCGCTCTCGAAGGACTCCGGCACGAACCGCATCCTCGCCGTCGGGGCGCCGCGGCTGCTCGACGAACTCGGCCGCCTGATCCACGAGCTCGACGTCCAGCACCCCCAAGTCCTGGTCGAGACGCTGATCGTCACGCTCTCCGACTCCGAAACGCGCGACCTCGCGCTCGAGCTGGCGAAGATCGGGACGCAAGACGGCGCGCTGTGGCGCCTCGCCTCGCTCTTCGGCGCGGGCGTCCCTGACGCGACGGACGGGCTCCTGCCCCCGGCCGGCGGCTCGGGGCTCGAGGGCGTGATCCTCGATCCCGGCAGCTTCGCCGGCGTCCTGCGCGCGCTCGAGACCGTCAACCGCGGGCGCACGCTCCACATCCCCAAGGTGCTCGTCAACAACAACCAGACCGCGCACCTCGACTCGCTCCTGCAGCAGCCCTTCGCGA
>JABFRZ010000172.1 GCA_013140785.1 Planctomycetota bacterium
ATCCCCGCGCGCGGCGTGCGCGCCCGCCCGGCCCCGTAGCCGATCGACGTCTTTCCGGGCACACTCTTGCGCATGGCCATCAGGTCCGAGCGTCACGTCGCGCTCGTCACCGGCGGCAGCCGCGGCATCGGCGAAGCCATCTCCCGGCGCGTGGCGCACGAGGGGGCTTCGGTCCTGGTGGCCTCGCGCTCGCGCGGTGATTGCGAGCGCGTGGTGGAATCGATCCGTGCGTCCGGCGGCACGGCCTGGCCGCTTGCTTTGGACGTGGCCGATCCAGCTTCGATCGCGGGCGCGCTCGAGGAGGCGCGCAAGCTGACCGGGCCCTTCGGCTCGATCGACTGGCTGGTGAACAACGCCGGCATCGCCGAGAGCGCGCCCTTCACGGACGAAAAGCGCGAGGCGCGCTTCGAGCGTCACCTGGCGACAAACTTCCACGGCGCGCGGCGCCTGATCGAGGCGCTCGTGCCGGGCATGGAAGCGCGCGGCTACGGGCGCGTGGTCAACGTGGCCTCCTCGGCCGGGCTGCGCGGCTACGCGTACGTGAGCGCCTACTGCGCCTCGAAGTTCGCGCTGATGGGCTATTCCCTGGCCGTGGCCGACGAGCTCGAGGGCAGCGGCGTGCACGTGAACCTGGTGTGCCCGCACTACGTCGATTCGCCCATGTTGGCCCAGTCGGTCGAGCGCCTGGTGAAGAAGACGCGCATCGAGGAAGCCATGGCGCGTGAGTTCTTCCGGCGCTCGAACCCGGGCGGGCGGCTGGTGAGCATGGACGAGGTCGCGGGCGCGGTCGTGCACCTCTTGCGCGGTGACGAGCACGGCGCGGTGCTCGAGCTCGACGGCGGCGCCGAGCGCAGGCTGCGCCACCCGAACCGTGCGAGCGAGGTGGCGCGATGACGAGTCTCGAGTTCGTGCAGCCCGAGGGCTGGGAGCCGCCCAGCGGCTACTCGAACGGCGTGCTCGCTCCGCCTGGTGCGCGGCTCCTGTTCGTGGCCGGCCAGATCGCCTGGGACGCGGATCAGGTGCTGGTCGGCAGGGGCGACTTCGCGGCGCAGTTCCGGCAAGCGCTCACGAACGTGCTGGCGGTAGTGGACGCCGCCGGCGGTGAGCCCGCGCACCTCGCCAGCCTGACCGTGTTCGTGAAGGACAAGCAGGCCTACCTCGCGAGTTCCAAGGCCCTCGGCACGCTGTGGCGCGAGCTCGTCGGACGTCACTACCCGGCCATGGCGCTGGTCGAGGTCGCCGATCTGCTCGAGAAGGATGCGCTGGTCGAGATCCAGGCCATCGCAGCGATCGGATGAGCGCTAGGATCTCGGTCATGGGGATCGGGCGCTTCTTCCTGCACGACTTCTTCACCGCGGCGGAGCTGAACCTGCTCGAGGACCAGCTCACACGACGCAACGCGCAGGATTCGAAGCGGCACAAGAGCGCCAAGGCGCGCGTCGAAGCCTTGGAGAGTGACCTCGAGCGGGTTGCTCTGCTCACGCGCGCGCTCGCCGACCTGTGCCTCTCCAAGGGGCTCCTGACCCGAGACGAATTGATTGGGCAGATCCAGGAGGCGGATCTGGCGGACGGGAAGAGAGACGAACGGCTCCAGGCCAAGGTGGTGATGCCCGGCGAGTCGAAGCCCGCCGATCCGGATCCTTCCCGGGTTCCATCCGCCAAGAAGGCCAGGATGAAGCGCAGCAGGCCCTACCCGTGAACCCCAAGCACTTTCGCTACTCCGAGGCCGGCGGCGTCGGCACGATCCGGCTCGATCGGCCCGAGCGGCTCAACGCGCTCACCTTCGATTCCTACGCCGAGCTGCGCGACGCGTTCGTGACGCTGCGCACGCGCGACTCGGTGCGTTGCGTGGTGATCACCGGCACGGGGCGCGCCTTCTGCACAGGCGGCGACGTCAAGGACATCATCGGCAAGCTGTTCGGGAAGAGCGAGGCTGAGCTCTTGGCCTTCACGCGCATGACCTGCGACCTGATCGGCAACATGCGCGCGCTCGAGAAGCCCATCGTCGCGGCGCTGAACGGCACGACCTGCGGCGCGGGCGCGGTCATCGCGGCGGCGGCCGATCTGCGCGTGGCGGCCGAGAGCGCGAAGATCGCGTTCCTGTTCGTCAAGGTCGGGCTCTCCGGTGCGGACATGGGTGCGGCCTGGCTGCTGCCGCGCATCGTCGGATTCGGCCTGGCGAGCGAGCTCCTCATGCTGGGCGAGTTCATCGACGCGCGCCGCGCCGAGCGCATCGGGCTCTACAACCAGGTCGTGCCCGACGCGGAGCTCGAGGGCGCCGCGCTGGTGCTGGCGCGGAAGCTCGCCGCCGGCACCACGCGCGGACTCGCGGTCACGAAGCGCATGCTGAACGCCGAGGCGCACATGACGCTGGAGCAAGCGCTGCAGGCCGAGGGCTGGATCCAGGCCGTGTGCATGCAGCATCCCGACTACCGCGAGGCCTACGAGGCCTTCCTCGCGAAGCGCGCGCCGGACTTCGTCAAGCACGCGCCCGGAGCGCGCGCGGCGGAGCCGGCGCGATGAGCGCAATCGGAAGCGGCGTCCTGGCGGAGCTGCGCGCGAGTGCGCGCGTACTGGGCGAACGCCTGGCGCCGAGCCTTTCTGAGATGGAGGAGGAAGTCGCGGCGCAGGCGGCGCTCGCCGGCTTGGCGGAGGCGGGCCTGCTCGCCTGGAGTGTGCCCGAGCGCGACGGGGGTGCCAGGACGAGCGGCCTCGCGGCCGAGTACTGTCTCTCCCCCGACGTCGTCTCGGTGCGTGCACTGTGCGCGCTGCGCGACGAGCTCGCCTACCACTCTGGCATGCTCGATGTGATGCTGGCGATGCAGGGCCTCGGCTCGTTCCCGCTGGCGCTCGGCGGCAACGCGCGCCTGCGCCAGGAGGTCCTGCCCGAGGTCGCGGCCGGCCGGGCCGTCGCGGCCTTCGCATTGACCGAGCCAGGCGCGGGCTCGAGCCTTTCCGACGTCTCCACCCGTGCCGAGCGCCGCGGCGACAAGTGGGTGCTGAACGGGCACAAGACCTTCATCTCGAACGCGCCGATCGCGCGTTTCTTCAGCGTGCTGGCGCGCACCGGCGAGCCCTCCGAGGAGGACGCGGGCCTGTCGATGTTCTTCGTGCCGAGCGACGCGTGGGGCCTCGACGTGCAGCCCTTCGAGGTGCTCGCGCCGCACCCGATCGGGGACGTGCTCTTCGCGGAGTGCGAGATCCCGGGCGAGTTCCTGCTCGGCCAGGAGGGCCAGGGGCTCGAGCTCGCACTCGGGACGCTGGCGCGCTTCCGCACCTCGGTCGCGGCCGCGGCCAACGGCTTCGCGCGCCGCGCGCTGGACGAATCGCGCGCTCACCTGCGCGCGCGGCGCCAGAGTGGGAAGCCGCTCGCCAGGCATCAGGCGCTGCGCTTCGACGTGGCCGAGATGGACGTGCGCCTGCGCGCGGCGCAGTTGCTCGTGGACGAAGCCGCCGAGCAGGTGGACACGGGCGCGGAGGCCACGCTCGCGGTCGCGCGCGCCAAGCTCTTCGCGACCGAGGCGGCCGGCTGGAGCTGCGACCGCGCGGTGCAGCTCCATGGCGGTCTCGGGGTCAAGAAGGGCACGGTGGTCGAGCGCCTCTACCGCGACGTTCGCGCTTTGCGTATCTATGAGGGCACGAGCGAGATCCAGAAGGCGATCCTCGCGCGCCAGCTCCTCGGGGATTGACCCCCAACCCACCCTGCGACCGACATCTTGGCCAAGTTCCTACGACACATGTTCGTCTGCACCAACGAGCGCGGACCCGACGACGCGCGCGGCTCGTGCAGCGCGCGTGGCTCGGCCGAGGTGCTCGCGGCGCTCAAGCAGAAGGCCAACGCCAGCGGGCTCAAGCGCATCGTGCGCGTCAACAAGGCCGGCTGCCTCGACCAGTGCGCGCGCGGCGTGACCGTCGTCGTCTACCCCGAGGGCGTCTGGTACGGCGGCGTCACGCTGGCCGACGTGGACGAGCTGGCCGAGCGCCACCTCGTCGGCGGCGAGCCCGTGCGGCGCCTCGAAATCCCCGCGCACGAACTCACCGGCAAGGAAGCGCCGCCTGGCTTCGGCCAATCCAGTCTCGGCAAACCCGGCCTCGGCCAGGAATGAAGCCCATGCCCCGCACCCAACCGTCCCAGCCTGCGGTCCTCGACGAGGAAGCCCGCGCCGTCCTGCGGCGCATCGTCGAGAGCCTGGCCTGGCGCCAGCTGGCCGTGATCAACATCCTCGGACACGGCCTGAAGTTCGTGACCGAGCTGGACGTCAAGCTGCGCGTGGTGGGGGAGCTCGACCGCGCGCTCGAGCTGTTCCAGAGCGTGCACGCGCTCTACGGCGAGCTCGGCTGGACCGACATCGAGTCGGCCGTGCGCGACCGCGCCCAGGACGTGCCCTACCCCGAGTCGCGCCTCGAGTTCGGCGTGGCCTACTACCTCAGTGGCTTGACGGAAGAGGTCGCGATGCAGAGCTTCGTCGAGTGCGCGTACGCGCCCTTCGCGGCCATTGCGAAGAAGCACATCGAGGCCGCCGCCCAGCGTCCCGAGCCGACGCGCTTCCTCGAGTACTGCTCCGAGACCTCCAACCGGCCCCACGGCCAGGAGCTTCTCGATCGCTGGGTCATCGCCGCGCGCCGCGCCTTCGGCCGTGCCGATTCCCCGCACGACGCCCAGGCCCTCAAGCTGCGCCTCAAGAACAAGCGCGCGGCCGAGCTCGACCGCATCTTCTGCGAGCGTTTGCAGCCGTTTCTCACGAGCTGTGGGCTGAAGCTGCCCGAGCTCGACGGCTGAAGAGGCACGGCCGAAGAGACTGAGCGCCGGCCCTTTCGAGCTCCCTCGCGCGGACGCTCGGCTCAGAGCGTGTCGGAAAAAGCGCGTTGCGAGGCGAAGCGGGCGGCGCGGAGGCGAGGAAGGCGACAGCGAGGCGG
>JABFRZ010000412.1 GCA_013140785.1 Planctomycetota bacterium
CCGTTCGCGTCACGAGTGCAGATCGCGCCGCCGGTAGCTCGGCCGCGCGCATGCAAGCCTCAGCGGATCGGTTGCAGGCGCGGGAGTCGGGCCAGTAGGGTTGCGCCCACCCGGAGACCTCCATGTCGCACTCCCGCTTCTTCTCGCGTCGAGCTCTGCTCGGTGCCGGCGCGTTCCTCGCCGCAACCTCGCGCTCGTTCGCGCAGCCGCTCGCCGCCCCCGCGCAGGCCAAGAAGCTCGGCTTGACGCCGCACACGCGCTTCGCGCTCAACGCCGAGATCTGGTTCGGCGACAAGCCGTTCCTCGAGCGCGTGCGCGCGGCGGCGGACCTCGGGTATCCCTCGCTCGAGTTCTGGCCGTGGCGTGGGAAGGACTTGGCTGCGCTCGGGAAGCTGTGCGCGGAGCTGCGGCTCGAGATCGCGCAGTTCACGGCCTGGGGTTTCACGCCGGGCATGAACGATCCCGCCAACCACGCCGCGGTCGAGCTGGAGATCACGGAGAGCTGCAAGGTCGCGAACGACCTCGGCTGCAAGCTGATGACCGTGGTGGGGGGCAACGACCAGCCCGGCATGACTCGAGATCTGATGCACGCGCACATCACGAGCGCGCTGAAGCGCGTGGCCCCGATCGCCGAGCAGCACGGCGTCACGCTCATCCTCGAGCCGATGAACATCCGCGTGGATCACAAGGGGCACTGCCTGTACGGCACCGAGGCCGCGGTGAAGATCTGCCGCGCGGTGAACTCGCCCTTCGTGAAGGTCAACTGGGACCTCTACCACGCGCAGCTCGCCGAGGGCGATCTGTGCGGGCACCTGGCGGACGGCTTCGACCAGCTCGGCTACGCGCAGGTGGCCGACACGCCGGGCCGCAACGAGCCGGGCACGGGCGAGATCCACTACCCGCGCGTCTTGAAGCAGCTGCACGAGCTCGGCTACCGCGGCTACGTCGGGCTCGAGTGCTGGCCGAAGGACGGCGAGGCGAAGGCCGCCGAGCGCGTCTGGGCGGCGGATAGCTGGAGCTGAGCATGCCCGGCGACGCCTTCACGATCCGTGTCTTCTACCCACGCGGCCGCGGCGAGCTCGTGCTGCGCACGGAGCTCGACTGGGATCGCGACCTCTGGCCCGAACGTGTGGACGATGCCGCGCAGCGCGCCGACTTTCGCCTGGGCTCCGAGCACTCGTACCTCGAGTACAAGCCGTGCCTGCGCGACCTCGCGGGCCTGCACTGGTCGGTCGGCACGAACAAGCTCGCGCTGCGCGCCGGCACGAACGACGTCTATCCGAGCTTCTTCTCCGGCCTGCGCGGGCGCATCACCGAGCGCGTGCTCTATTCCTCCCGCTCGCTCGGGCGCGAGCTCCCGCTGCGCGTCTACCTGCCGCCGGGCTACGCCGAGAACACGCTCAAGCGCTACCCCGTGCTCTACATGCAGGACGGCCAGAACCTGTTCTTCCCCGAGGAGGCCTTCCTCGGGCGCGAATGGGAGGTGGACGAGACGCTCGACCGCCTGGACGAGATGAACGTGATCGACCAGATGCTGGTGGTCGGGCTCGATTCGCTCGATCGCTCTAGCGACTACACCGAGCCGGGCGTCGAGGCCTACGGGCGCGCACTGAGCGAGGAGCTCCGCCCGTGGCTCGACGGCGAGCTGCGCGCGCTCACCGGCCCGCGCAACACGGCGATCCTCGGCTCGTCGCTCGGCGGCGTCGCGGCCTTCTACGTCGCCTGGCGCTGGCCGCAGCTCTTCGGGCTCGCCGGCTGCCTCTCGAGCACCTTCGGCTACCAGGACGAGCTCGCCGCGCGCGTGCGCCGCGAGGGCCGCGCCGGGCGCGAGTCGTTGCGCCTGTACCTCGACAGCGGCTGGCCGCGCGACAACTACGAGGTCACGCTCTCGATGGCGGCCGCCCTGATCGAGGCCGGCTTCGTGCTCGGGCGCGACCTCGTGCACCTGGCCTACCCGCTGGCGAAGCACGACGAGCGCTCGTGGTCCTCGCGCATCCACGTGCCGCTGCAGCTCTTCTCGGGCAAGCTGCGCCGGCTGGAGGACGCGCGCGGCTAGCGGAGACTGCGCAGGGAGGCGAATCCGGCTAGGATCCGGGTATGGCGCAGGAGTTCGAGGTCAACACCCAGGCGCGCTGGCTCGACGAGCGGATGGAGCGGGTCAAGGAGGCGATCGCCTTGTGCCTGGAGGTCGAGGGAAGGCCGGCCGAGCAGCTCGACTTCGTCGGCCTGCAGCGCCCTCGATTCGCGTGACGCGCTCCGCCTCTGTCCACGAGCGGGCACTCGGCAACCTCTGGACCTGCCCGAAGTGTGGGCGGAAGCTCGTCGGTCGCAACATGGCGCACTCGTGCTCGAGCGCGACGGTGGCGCAGTTCCTGCGCCGGGCCGGAGCGCGCGAGCGGGCGCTGTATGCGCATTTCGAGCGCATGATCGCAGCCTGCGGGCCCTACCACGTCTCGCCGGCGAAGACGCGCGTCGCCTTCATGGCGCGCGTGCGCTTCGCCAACGTGAATTCGATCGGGCCGCGCGGGATGGTGGTCACTCTCGCGCTGACGAAGCCGCTCGCGAGCCCGCGCTTCGAGAAGGTCGAGGAAGTCGTGCCGGGCTGGTGGGTGCACCGGCTGCGGATCACCGCGCTCGGAGAGCTCGACCGCGAGCTGCAGACGTGGCTGCGGCGCTCGTATCGGCTGATGGGGATGCAGGAGCGCTTGCGCGTGCAGCCGGGGAGAGCTCGAGGAGCACGAGCTCGGGCCGGCACAGGAAACGGATCCGCGGGGCGTAGCCGCGCTCCATCCCGATCCCGCGGCTGACGCACATCCACGACTCGCCGAGACGGTGCAGCCCGCCGGCCGCGATCGCGCGCGCGTTCGAGTGTGTTGGCGTTGGGCCGAGAAAAGAAGCGCGCGGGGCCTACTTCTTCGCTTCGGCGTACACGGGCTCGGAGAGCGGGAGTGCGCGCCAGACGCGCAGGGCCCGCTCGGCCGCGTCGCGCTCGGCGGGCGTCAGGCGCTCCAGGTAGTCGCCATGGATGCAGACTCTCTTGCGTCCCTTGCCGGTGCGCACCTCGATCACGGACGAGGGCGAGCAGGGGCCCCACGAGGCGCCCACTCCTTTCGGCAGCTCGTCGAAGCGTTCCTGCTCGAGCCGCTCGAACAGTGCCTTCCAATCGAACGCTTCGAGCCTCGCCTTGGAGGCACCGCGCCCCTCGATCGAGCCGTCCGGCGCGATCCGGAACTCCCACGGGCTCGGTCCACCGGTGTAGTGCCCCACGCGGATCGTGGGCAGGCTCCGCTCGATGCGTTGCGCGAGCCAGGCGAGGAGCTCTTCGCGCGGCACGTCGTCTTCGTTCGGACCCGGCATGACTCCTCGTGGCGCGTCCACGAGCGGGAGCGTTCCTTTCGGAACCGTGACTCGCTCCCGATCGACCTTCCAGATGGCCCTCCAAGAGTAGAGCGGCGCGCCCTGCAGCAACGGCTCGACGGCCGCGGCTTGGGTCTCCGTGAAGGGCGAACCGGACCACAGCTCGAGGAAGAACACGTAGCTCTGCCCGAGCTCGAGCGCATCGGGCACCTTGCTGTACTTCGTGGCGTACGGGAACGCGAAGAGCCGCTCGCCTCCGGCTGCGTACACCTCTTGCTCGAGCGTGAGCTCGACGAGCTGCAACGTCCGTCCCTCCAGCGGATGCAGCGCCGCGACGCGCGCGATCACAATCCGGTCTGCGCGCTCGATGAGCCCGTCCAGCGGCGCGGACTCTGCGACGGACTGCGCGAGGCAGAGCACGGTGAGGCAAGCGGCGAGCACGCGTCAGAGGATAGCGCTGATACGTGCCTTGGTTTCGGCTGGATCGCTACTCGCCCGCGCCCAGCTCTGCGAACGCCAGCAGCGCCAGCGCCGTGCCCGAGGCCGGCCCGAGGACTGGTGTGTCGAAGAAGGCGCCGTCGGTGCGGCGCGTGGCGTCGAGCAGCGCGAGCAGGCGCGCGCGATAGGGCTTCTGCTCGGCCGCCGGCAGCGCGGCGATCGCGCGCGCGGCGCTGGCAAAGTCGTAGAGCACGTAGTGGCAGCCCTGGCCCTCTGGGCCGCTGTGCATGAGCGCCTTGCCGGCTTCTCTTGCCAGCGCGGCGGAGTGCTCGAAGAACTGCTCGACGGCCGCGTGCATGCGCTGCACGTCGCTGCGTCCGCCGCGCAGCAGCGCGAGCTCGCACAGCGGGGCGCGGCCGGCCGCTTCAGCGGGCTTCCCTTCGTCCGGCGCGCGCGTCTGGAAGCTCCACAGCATGTAGGCGAAGACGCCCGCCTCACTGCGCGTCGCCTCGAGTGCGTCGAGACCGTGTTCGAGCATCTCCTCGTCGAACTCGACCCCGGCATCGAGCGCGCGCGTGAGGGCCAGCACGACCGTGGCCGTCACGAAGCTGATCGACTGCTCGAGCTTCGTCGCTCCCTCCTCGAGCGTGGCGGCCTGGAAGTAGCTCCAGCCGCCGTTCGTGCGCTGGCGCGCGGCGAGGGCCTCCGCCAGAGCGCTGCCGAGGGCGCGCAGTTCGGCACCCTTGTCCGCAGGGCCCGCGCCGGCCTCGAGCAAATCCACCACCAGCTCGAGCGCCAGCGCGTCGCTCCACACCTCGTAGGTCATGTAGGTCGGTGCGGAGTTGCGCACGGCCAGGCTCGCGCTTGCGGCGGCCAGCGCGAGGTTCGTCTCGCGGCCAAGGTCCACCGGCCGGTGCGCACGGTGCGCGAGCAGGGCGCGCGCGGCGAGCACGTCCACGGCCACGGAGATCGAGTTGCGAGCGCTCTGGCCGCCCTCGAGCTCGGAGGGATCGATCCACGAGCCGTCGGCGCGGCGCTCGGCGCCGAGCCAACCCAGGGCGCCGGCGATCGCGCTATTCGCCTTCGTCTTGCTTGGCCGAGCGGGAGGCGCCGGG
>JABFRZ010000044.1 GCA_013140785.1 Planctomycetota bacterium
ACGCGCGCGCGCGCGGCCAGGTCGTGGCGCCAGTAGACCAGGGTGTCCATCAAACGCCCGCCGGCCGCCTCGAGCGCCTGCGCCGCGCCCAGGTCGTCGGCTCGGCAGCGCGCGGTCAGGAACTGGATCCGCTCGGTGCGGCAGAACTCGAGCACCTCGACGAGGCGCGCGGCCGTGACCCCGTTGGCGCGCGCGCTCTGGATGCCGAAGCGTTCGCGCTCGAGCGGCGCGAGCGAGACGAGCGGAGAGGCGGCGCGCATGTGTGCGCGGAACCATACCAGCGCGTGCGCGGCCCGGAAAGACGCCCACTAGGCCGCCCGGGCGCGCTAGACTCCCGCGCTCGATGGCGCTCCCGCCCAGCATCTCCTCGCTGAGCATCGTCGTTCCGGTCTACAACAGCGCGGCGACTCTGCCGAAGCTCGCCGAGCGGCTGCACTCCGTGCTGACCGACATCGGCCTGCCGTTCGAGGTCGTGCTGGTCGAAGACGGCAGCCGCGACGGCAGCTTCGAGGTGATCGCGGAGCTGGCCCAGTCACGGCCCTGGCTGCGGGGCTTCTGCCTGCTGCGCAACTTCGGCCAGCACAACGCGCTCCTGTGCGGCATTCGCAATGCGCGCCACGCGGTCATCGTGACGCTGGACGACGACCTGCAGAACCCGCCCGAGGAGATCCCGCGCCTGCTCGCGAAGCTGAGCGAGGGCTACGACGTGGTCTACGGCACGCCCGCGCACGAGCGCCACGGATTCCTGCGCGACCTGGCCTCGCGCATCACCAAGCTGACGCTGCAAAAAGCCATGGGCGCCGAGACCGCGCGCCAGGTCAGCGCCTACCGCGCCTTCCGCACCGAGCTGCGCGAGGCCTTCGCCGACTTCCGCGGACACCTGGTGTCGATCGACGTGCTCTTGACCTGGGGCACGACGCGCTTCGCCGCGCTGCGCGTGGAGCACAAGCCGCGCGCGGAGGGTCGCTCGAACTACACCATGTACATGCTGGTGACGCACGCGCTGAACATGCTGACCGGCTTCGGCACGTTCCCGCTGCAGCTCGCCAGCCTGACGGGCTTCGTGTTCATGCTGTTCGGCCTGGGGATCCTGGTGTTCGTGCTCGCCAGCTACGCCGTGCGCGGTTCACCCGTGGCAGGCTTCCCCTTCCTGGCTTCGATCGTCGCGGTCTTCTCGGGCGCGCAGCTGTTCGCGATCGGGATCATCGGCGAGTACCTGGCGCGCATCCACTTCCGGATGATGGACCGGCCGACGTACGTCGTGCGCACCACCACCGAAACGCTCCCGCCCTCCCTCAGGACGACCGCTTGAGCCCGTACCGCATACCGTTCAACCGCGTCACCTTGACCGGCAAGGAACAGACCTACATCGCGACCGCCGTCGAGCGCGGCCACATCTCGGGCGACGGCGAGTTCACGCGCCGCTGCTCGGAGCTGCTCGAGCGCGAGCTCGGCGCGCCGCGCGTGCTCCTGACCACCAATTGCACGCACGCGCTGGAGATGTGCGCGCTGCTCTTGGACCTGCGGCCGGGCGACGAGGTGATCTTCCCCTCGTTCGCGTTCGTGACCACGGTGAACGCCTTCGTGCTGCGCGGGGTCAAGCCGGTGTTCGCGGACATCCGGCCCGACACGCTCAACCTGGACGAGGACCTGCTGGCGGGTCTGGTCGGACCGCGCACGCGCGCGATCGTCGCGCTGCACTACGGCGGCGTGGCCTGCGAGATGGACGCGATCCTCGCGCTGGCGCGCGAACGACGCATCCCCGTGGTCGAGGACAACGCCCACGGCCTGTTCGCGAGCTACAAGGGCAAGAAGCTCGGGACCTTCGGCTGCCTCGCGACGCAGAGCTTCCACGAAACGAAGAACATCACGTGCGGCGAGGGCGGCGCACTCGTGATCAACGATCCCGCGCTCATGGCGCGCGCCGAGATCGTGCGCGAGAAGGGCACCAACCGCGCGCGCTTCTTCCGCGGCCAGGTGGACAAGTACACCTGGGTGGACCTGGGCTCGAGCTACCTGCCGTCCGAGATCCTGGCGGCCTTCCTGTGGGCCCAGCTCGAGGCGCGCGAGTCGATCCAGGCCACGCGCGGGAACATCTGGCAACGCTACGAGCGCGAGCTCGCCAGTTGGGCCGGACAGAGCGGCGTCTCGCTGCCGAGCGTGCCGGCGCACTGCCAGCAGCCCTACCACGTCTTCTACCTGCTGCTCCCGAATCTGGAGACGCGCACGCGCCTGATCGAGCACCTGAAGAGCCGCGGGATCCTGGCGGTGTTCCACTACCTGCCCCTGCACTTGTCCGAGATGGGGCTACGCCTGGGCGGCAAACCCGGCCAGTGTCCGGTGACCGAGGACCTCAGCGACCGCCTGCTGCGCCTGCCGCTCTTCCCCGGACTCACGGACGCCGACATCGACGACGTGATCGAGGGCGTGCAGGCCTTCAAGGTCTGAGGGGCTGGGGGTCCGGATGCAAGCGGAGCCGGCGAACGCGCGCCCCTGGGTGCCGCGCTGGGTGTGCTGGTACGCGCCGCTCCTTGCCGCGCTGGTCGTGGCCGTGCTCGTGTGGCTGCCGCGCGATGTCGGCATCAACATGACCGACGAGGGCTTCCTGTGGTACGGCGTTCAGCGCACCGTCGCGGGCGACGTCCCGATGCGCGACTTCCAGGCCTACGACCCGGGGCGCTACCTGTGGTGCGCGGCCTTCGTGCCACTGCTGGGTGACGGCATCCTGGGCGTGCGCGGCGCGACCGCCTTGTTCGCGGCGCTCGGGCTGGCGCTGGCCTTGCTCGTGGCCGGGCGCTTCACGCGCCATCCGGGCGAGCTCTTCGTGTGCGCGCTCGTGCTCGGGCTCTGGCTGTTCCCGCGTCACAAGTTGTTCGAGCCCGCGCTGGCCTCGGCGGCGCTGTGGTTCACCGTGCGGCTGATCGAGAGCCCGACCCCGCTCACGCACCTCGCCAGCGGCGTCTTCGTGGGCGCGAGCGCGTTTTTCGGCCGCAACCACGCGCTTTACGCCGGGCTCGCGCTCGGGCTGTGCGCCGTGTTCCTGGCGTGGAAGCGACCCGAGCTGCGTGGCGCGCGGCGCGCCGGTGCCTTCGCGCTGGGCGTGGCGCTCGGACTCGTGCCGTTGGGCTGGATGCTGTGCTGCGTGCCGGGCTTCGCCGCTGGCTACGCACGGTCGCTGCGCCTCGTGCTGGAGCACGGCGCGAACCTGACGCTGCCCTATCCCTTCCCGTGGCGCACGGCGTGGAGCGCGCTCGCGGGCTGGGAGCTCGCCGGCCAAATCGCGCTGAGCACGGCCTTCCTCGCGCCCTTCCTGCTGCTGCCCGCGGGGCTGTGGACCGCGTTGCGCACTCCGGCCGCGGCACTGCGCGCGCGCGCACCCGTACTGGCCGCGTTCTTCGCGGGCGCGGTCTACGTGCACCACGCCTCGGTGCGCTCGGACGCCTCGCACCTGGCGCAGAGCTTCGCGCCGCTGGCCGTGCTGGCACTGGCGCTCTCCACGCTGTCCGCAGCGCGCGGCGTGCGCGCGCTGGCGTGGGGCACGCTCGGCCTGGTCTCGGCCCTCGCGGCGCTGGAGGCGAACACGGTGCTGACTCGCTTCCGTCCGGACCAGGGCGCGAGACTCGTGGCCTGCGAGGTGGCGGGCGAGAGTCTGCGCCTGCCCGTTGGGCAGGCGACGCTGTTGCGCGCGCTACAGGACTTCGCCGCGGAACTTCTGCCGGGCGAGACTCCGATCTGGATCGTCAATCAGCCGACGCTGTACGCGGTGCTGCGGAAGTCCGCGCCGAGCTGGTGGCTGTTCTTCTATTGGCCAGAGGACGACGAGGCCCAACGCGCCCACGTGCAAGCTCTCGAGCAACGCGACGTGGACTTCGTGCTCGTGCACCTCGGCCAGGCGGATGGGTCGGAGGCGCGCGGCTTCCGGAACACGCATCCCTTGGTGTGGCAGCATCTGCTCCAGGAATTCCGGCTGCTCCATTTGCCTGGGCTCCCCTCCAACTTGCAGCTCTTCCGGAAACGCACATGACCTCGAAGTCTCCGCTCTGGCGTCTGCTCTACCGCGCCCGCGATTACCGCTCACGGGCACTGTTCGCGGCCCTGGCGCGCCACGCGCGCGGCGACGTGTTGGACGTCGGCGGCTGGGACTTCTACCTGACGGCCAAGCGCCTGGGCGTGCGCTGCAAGACCTGGACGACGCTCGAGAACGACCCCACGCGCCTGCCGGACGTGCAAGCGAGCGAGTTCCGCGCCGTGCATGGCGACGGCTGCGCGATGACGTTCGCCGATGCGAGCTTCGACACGGCGCTCTCGATCCAGGTGCTCGAGCACGTCTTCGAGCCGCTCAAGATGGTGGCCGAAATGGCGCGCGTCCTGCGCCCCGGCGGCACGGCCGTGTTCCTGATCCCGCAGACCTCCACCATGCACCTCACGCCCCACTACTTCGGCAACTTCAGCCGCTACTGGATCCAGGCCGCCATGGCGCGCGCCGGACTCGAGATCGTCGAGCACGAGCCCCTGGGCGGCGTGTGGTCCTCGATGGCCTCGCACCAGTTCTACTTCTTCCTGCAAGCCGCGCGCGTGGACGGCATGAGCGACCGCGCGATCCAGCGCGCTGCGCTGTTCCCGCTGTTCGTGCCGTTCCAGGCGCTGTGGGCACTCGTCAGCCTGCCGGTGTGCTTGTTTCTTTCGCTCGCGGACCTGCACGAGGAGCCGAACAACCACCTGGTGGTCGCGCGCAAGCCTGGCGCGGGGCGCGCCGCTCAAGGCACGGCGTAGAGGCGCCGCACGCCGGCGCCGTGGGCGACGAGCCGCCCGGCGAGCTCGAGGTGCGTGAAGGCGGGCCGGGCGCGCTGCCGGCCGACGTTTTGAGCGCGCGCGAAGGCGGCCACGGT
>JABFRZ010000326.1 GCA_013140785.1 Planctomycetota bacterium
GTCCTGGTGCTGCCGCCCACGCCCGACGCGGTGCCGCCCGACGTTGTGCCGCCCGACGTTGTGCCGCCCGACGTTGTGCCGCCCGACAAGGGCGCGCTCGAGAGCGCGGGAAAGTAGCCACCGCCGCCGGGCGGAGGGGAGGAAAGCCCGGCGGCGGCAGCCGTTGGACTCGGGTCTCTCAGTGCTTGCCGTACGCCAGCGGCGTGCCGCTGCGCTGGGCGTAGAGGTAGGCCTCGAGCGCGCGCATGCGCGGGTCGTTCTCGGCCAGGGGTTCGGCGCGCACGGGGTGCTGCAGGCACCAATTGATCATGTCGCGCAAGAGCACGCTCTTCCCGATCTGCGTCTGGTACTTCGGGTACGTCTCTGGGTGCGTGTTGGCTGCGTCGGGGTGGCACATGTCGCACGAGACGGCGATCGTGCTGCCGAGCTCGTCGCCGCTGTGGAAGATGCGCGCGCCTGCGGCCACCAGGGTCTCGGTCTCGCGCTTCCAAACCAGGAGGTCACGCTCGCTGAAGAAGCGCCCGGGATGTTCGTCGCGCTGCCCGGCGGCGAGCACGTCGGAGTTGTCGTGCATCGGCGCGAGCCAGTGCCGCGAGCGCACGTCCTGCTCCCAGTCGCCCGCGGGGTTCTTCTTGCGCCAGCTGGCCATCATCGCGTCGGCCGCGACCTGGCCCTCGGCGCGCGTTTCGGGGCGCTTGGCCAGCGCGAGCGTGGTCTCGCCGTCGCACAGCTCCACGCTCACCTCGCGCGGCTCGCCCTCCGTCTTGCCCGCGCAACCGAGCACCAGCACCGCGCCGAGCACGGCGCCGGAGATGACGGGGAAGAAGCGGTTCCTACGCATCGCGGTCGGCTTCATGGGTTGCTCCTAGTGACTAGTGTCCCTTCCCCGAAGTAGCGCCAACAATCCGCCGCACTGAATCGCCGCTGGCGGCGTTGCGCCTCCTCCGAGTATTGCAGCGAATACGCGTCGTCGGCGCGCCTTGCCAGCGACGATCCATCGCGGCGCCTTGTTGCCGCTACTTCGAGGAAGGAACACTAGTAGCTCGCGACGTTGGCGGCCTTGGGACGGCTCTGCAGTCCGTTCGAAGCCAGGTACTCGCGCGGCACCACGATCGAGTCGCGGTTCCACAGGTCGTAGACCTTGTCCACCAGGCCGTCCGCGTGCACGTCCACGTGGCCGTCGCCGCAGCCGTCCTGCGGATTGAACGGGTTCGGGCGGTTCATCTGGATGGTCAGCTCGGGCAAGCCCTGGGGCGCATAGGGCCACGGCCAGGCGGTCGAGAGCAGCCCGTGGAAGTGGATGTTGCCGATGCGGTTGGTCAGGAGCTGGTGCGTGTGCCCGTGCACGACGGTGACGCGCGCGAAGCGCGCGAGAATGCGCTGCACCTCGGGCGCATCGATCGTCCAGAAGTTCCAGCCCTGGTACAGGTGGTAGAGCGGCGAGTGGCTGAACACGATCACGGGCGCGTCGTTCGCGAGCGGCGCCAGGTCCTGCTCGAGCCACGCGCGCTGCGGCGCGCCGACCTGGAAGTTGCTCTGGCTGCGGTTGTCGAGCCCAGCCACGGTCTGCATGCGCTGCATGGGCGTGAGCCCGCGCGCGCTCCAGAAGTCCTCCTCGACCACGCTGTTCAAGACCACGAAGTGCACGCCCTTGTGGTCGAACGAATAGATGTCCTTGCCGAACAGGGCGCGCCACTTCGCGCCCAGGTCGAGATACCAGTCGTGCTCGCCGACCATCATGCGCAGCGGCGCCTTCAGCGACCTCAGGATCTGCGCGCCGAGGTCGAGCTCGGCCGGCTGCCCGAGCTGCGCGAGGTCGCCGCCGTACAGCACGAAGTCCGGCTGCGGGTCCATGGCGTTGACGTCGTCCACGGCCCGCAAGAGCGAACGGATGAAGCGGTCGTTGAGCTTCTTCTCGTAGAGGTGCGAGTCGGAGATGTAGGCGAAGCGGAAGGGCGTACCCGCGTCCGCGACCATCACCGGCTGATACGAGTGCGCCAGCGCAACCCCGCGCGTGGCCGCGGCCGCCGCGACCGCGGCCGACACGCGCAGGAAGACGCGCCGATCGAGGTTCTCGAGCGAACGCATCAGGCGCTCGCGGCCCGCCATGTACTGGGTCTCGATGCCTTGGATCTTCGGGATCTTGGTCATGTGTGTGCTCCCTCGCTGTCTGAGCCTACTTCGCGCCCAGCACGCGCCGCTCGAAGCCCAGCACGCGGCGCATGGCCAGGTCCTCGTCCTTGAATGGCCGCTGCTTCGCCGCGCGCGCCTCCTGGGTCGCGAGCGCGCGCTCGTTCTCGGCCGCGAAGCGCACGTCGGTCAGCGTGAACAGGAAGGCCACCACGTCGTCGATCTCGGCGTCGGTCAGCGCCAGGGCCTCGATGCCGCCGTCGAGGAACGGGTTGTCCTCGCCGCCCTTGTTGTAGTGGTCCATCACGTCCCACAGCGTCTGCAGCGAGCCGTCGTGCATGTAGGGCGCGCTGAGTACGACGTTCCGCAGCTGCTCGGTCTTGAAGGCGCCCACGTCGGCGCGGTTCTTGGTGACCACGAAGCGTCCGAGCTCGCTCATGTCGGTCGCCAGCGCGAGTCGGTCGAGCGCGTGCTCGCTCGCGTCCTCGGCCAGGGCCGCGAGCGCCCGCTTGGCCAGGCCCTCGAAGTCCTTGTCGCGCGCCGCGACGCCGATGTTGTGGTAGTTGTTGTCCGTGCCGAGCGGGCTCGCGCCGTTGAGCGGGTGACAGCCGGCGCAGCGCGCCTTGCCCTCGAACAACACCAACCCGCGCCGCTCAGGCTCGCCGAGCGGCCCGGTTCCCGCGAGATAGCGGTCGAAGGGCGCGTCGAGGAAGATCAGCGTGCGCTCGAAGGCCCCGATGGCCGCGCGCAGGTCGGCGTAGCTCGGCGCGCGCCCGTAGGCCCGCTGGAAGGCGGCGCGGTAGTCGGGCAGCGCCGCGACGCGCGCCACGACCTCGTCCTCGCTCTCTGCGCCCATCTCGATCGGGTTCAGGATCGGCATGCCCGCCTGGTGCTCGACCGTGGTCGCGCGCCCGTCCCAGAACTGCTCGGAGAGGAGCGCCGCGTTCAGCGTGGTGGGCGCGTTGCGCCGGCCGAGCTTGCCGCCGATGCCCTCCGAAACCGGGCGCTGATCGGTGAAGCCGCGCGTCACGTCGTGGCAGGTGGCGCACGCGACCGTGCCGTCCTGCGAGAGCAGGGTGTCGAAGTAGAGCCTCTTCCCGAGCGCGACTCGCTCGGCCGTGGGCTCGTTCCCGGGCACGATCGAGGCCGTCCAGGCCTGCGCGTCGATGCCCTGCGGCGCCGCGAGAGCGTGCGCCGGCAGGCCGAGCTTCTCCAGCGCGGCGAGCTGATCCCTCATGCTGGCCGCGCCGTGGAACGATGCGCTCGGATCGGCCGCCTGAGCCTCCATCCGTGTGGCCAGGAGGAGCGCCGCGAACGCGAGGGGCGCGGATCGGAGGCAGCGATGCATCATCGGGAGGCTCCGAGTGGGATCGGCCGAGGTGGGATTGGCCGAGCGAGTGCTCGCTGCGAGTTCCAATCGCAGCGGCCGGATCGGGCTAGACAGTAAGGACCGCGCCGGAGTCAGGCAAGAATCCCAGCTCGATAGAATCCCCCGCGAATGCACAGCGCTCGTTTCCGCCGCGCGGCATTGCTAGTCTCCTGGGTGTCCTTGTTCGCCCATCGCTCGCCCCGCTACCCGAAGCCACCCATGAAGCCGTTCCTAACGCTCGCACTCGCCGCCGCCCTCTCCGGCCCCGCCTTCGCAGCCGCAGGCGACACCGTGATCACGAAGGCCAAGCACGATGACGCCGTCTCGATGATGGGTCAGCAGCAGCCCGCCAAGGACTCGACCGAGGTGACCTGGATCGGCAAGGACCGCATGCGCATCGAGGATGGCGAGGACGTCACGATCGTGCGCGCCGATCTGAAGAAGATGTACAAGCTGGACATGGGCGCCAAGACGGTGAGCACGATCGACCTCCCCTTCGACATGAAGAAGTACATGCCCGCGGAGGTCGCGCCGATGATGGAGCACATGATGGGACAGATGAAGGTCACCGTCACGCCCACGACGGAGACGAAGAAGATCAAGGACTGGAACGCGACGCGCTACACGATGACGATGTCCATGCCGATGGGTGGCTCGATGACCCAGGAGATCTGGGCCACCCAGGACGTCGCGATCGACGCGGCCTCGATGCAAGAGATGCAGACGGCCTTCCTGTCCGCCATGCCCATGGTCGGCGCCACCATGGCGAGCGAGATGAAGAAGGTGGTGGGCCTGCCCGTCCTGAGCGAGCGCACGATGGTCATGATGGGCAACGAGTCGAAGGGGCGGGAGGAAGTGACCTCCATCGAGCAGAAGGAAGCGCCCGCGGGTCTCTACGAAGTGCCGGCTGGCTTCACCGAGAAGCCCTTCGACCCGATGGGCGAGGGCGGCGGCATGGGCCCGAAGATGGGCCGAGGACACGGTCCGCGCGGCGGCTAGGCGCGCGAAGGCGGAGCGAAGCGCGGGGAAAAGTCCAGCTCGAACGGGCTAGACTTTTCCCCGTGATGCCCGATCAAGGCTGGCCGGACGAGGGCTGGATCGACGCGCTCGGTGAGCTGCGCATGCGCGAGCGGCCGTGCGTTCTCGTGGTCGTCACGAGCATCCGTGGCAGTGCGCCGCGCGAGCCCGGCGCGCGCATGATCGTGGCGGGTGGCGAGCTCGTACACGGCACGATCGGCGGCGGGAACCTCGAGAAGTTGGCCATCGAGCGCGCCACCGCGCTGCTCGGTGATGCCGAAGCGAGCTCGACCAGCGCCGACTTCCCGCTGGCCGAGCAGGCCGGCCAGTGCTGCGGCGCTTCCAGCGAAAG
>JABFRZ010000028.1 GCA_013140785.1 Planctomycetota bacterium
GCCCGAGCGCATCCTGGCCGAGGTCGCGCGCCTGCCGCAGGAGCTCGTCCCGCCCACGCTCGGGAAACTGTGGAAGAAGCGCGCGCTCTTCACGCGCCTGGCGCGGGTCGGCGCGCGCGAGAGAGACAGCGGACCGGTGAGCGCGGTGAGCGAGGCGCCACGCCTCACGCGTCTGCCCGCGATCCGCACCTGGAAGCGCGACGGCGGGCGCTTCTTCACGCTGCCGCTCGTCTCGACGCGGCACCCGGAGACGCACGTGCCGAACCTCGGCCTGTACCGCGTCCAGGTGTACGACGACGCGACCACCGGGTTGCACATGCAGATCGGCAAGGGCGGCGGTTTCCACCTGGCCGCGGCCGAGCGAGCAGAGCGGCCCCTGCCGGTCGTGATCCACCTCGGCGGTCCGCCGGCGCTGATCCTGGCGGCGGTCGCGCCCCTGCCCGAGAACGTGCCCGAGACTCTCGTGGCGAGCCTCTTGCTCGGCGAGCGCCTGCGTCTCGCGCGCAACGCCGAGAACGAGCTGCCGCTCTTCGCCGACGCCGAATTGGCGCTGGTCGGCGAGGTGCGCGCGCACGAGCGCCGCCCCGAGGGGCCGTTCGGCGATCACTACGGGTACTACTCGGAGACGCACGACTACCCGGTGTTCCGCTGCCAGAGGGTCTACCGGCGCGAGGCGCCGGTGATCCCGGCCACCGTGGTCGGCAAGCCGCGCCAGGAGGATTTCTTCCTCGGCGACTACCTGCAGGAGCTGCTCGCGCCGCTCTTCCCGCTCGCCATGCCGGCGGTGCGCGCGCTCTGGAGCTACGGCGAGACCGGCTACCACTCGCTCGCGGCCGCGGTGGTGCACGAGCGCTACAAGCGCGAGGCCATGGCGGCCGCGTTCCGGATCCTGGGCGAGGGCCAGCTTTCGCTCACGAAGTTCCTGCTGGCCGTCGATCGCCCGCTCGACCTGCGCGATTTCAAGGCCGTGCTCGCGCACGTGCTGGCGCGCGCCGACTTCCGCACGGACCTGTTCCTGTTCTCGAACCTGTCGATGGACTCGCTCGACTACGCGGGCCCGCGCATCAACGAGGGCGGGAAGGGCGTGCTGCTCGGCCTCGGCGAGCCGATCCGCGCGCTCCTGAACGAGTTCACGGGCGCGCCGCGCGCTCCGGTGCGCGCCGTGCGCGTGTTCGCGCCGGGCTGCCTGGTGGTCGAGGGCCCGCCCTTCACGGATGAGGCCGCCGAACGCCGCCTGGCGTCTGCGATCGCAGCCGACCCGGCCTTCGCCGCCTGGCCGCTGCTCGTGCTCACCGACGACGCCGCACGCGCCGCGAAGAGTGTCATCAACTTCCTGTGGACGACCTTCACGCGCTTCGACCCGGGCCGCGACATCCACGCCGCGAAGATCGAGCTCCTCCACAGCCACGCGAGCTTCACCGCGCCGCTCCTGATCGACGCGCGCAAGAAACCCGGCTACCCCGAGGAACTCTTGTGCGATCCCGATACAGCTCGCACCGTCGAACGCCGCTGGCAGGAGTACTTCCCCGCGGGCGGCGTCGAGATGGGGCCGTCGGATCGCGCGCACCTGGATTGACCTGCGCGTCTCGGTAGGTGAGCGTCCTTGCGCTCCATCTCCCTGGCGAGGTGGGTTCCTCCAAGACACCCGATGCGCGGTGCGCGTGCGCAAGCTCCTGGCCGCGGGCGCGAGCGGACCAAAGCCCGTGACTCCAAAGCAACACCGCCTTGCACCGCGCCGTGCGTTGCTGGCGCCTGGACGTGGTCGCGGAGCTCCTGGCCCACGGCGCGAACGCGAATGCCCTCGGATGCAAGGGTGCGAAGCCGCTGAACTACGCGCGCACGCCGGTGGTCGCGCAGCTCCTGCGCGAGTACGAAGCGCGCGGGACTCCGCCGAGCGAGGCTGCGCGCAGGCTGGGCAACGCAGCCGCGCGCGGCGACGAGCCCTCGGACTGAGTGGGCTCCTGGGCGAGCCGGGTTTGGCGGACAACGCAGCGAAGGTCGCCTCGGTCGCCGCCGCGTTGCTCTCGAGGAGAACTAGCCCGACGTCGGACCAGGCCTATGGCGTCGTGGTTGGGCGCGAGGTCCAGGTTCCCCCCCCTGACAGGCGGTACACACGCGACGTCGACACGTACACGAGCTGCTCCGACCTGGTCCAACGCGCGCGCACTCGCCCGTCGACGACCGCGATCTCGCAATTGGTGTTGCGCGGCACGCTGGAGTACGCGTCCACGACGCTGTCGTCGGTGCTGTTCTTCGCGCTGCTCTTCGGTGGCGTGGCCGTGTCCGCGTTGCTGGCGCTGTTCGAGATCGAGGGCGAGTTCAACGCGCTCGTCGTCGGCGTCTCCTACTTCTTGGTCACCGTCGCGATCGCGCGCTCCGAGCACGAGCCGATCACGCCCCCGTGGTTCTGCGTGTCGTCGGTCCTGTATACCTGAGCACGATCTTGCGCAGCCGTAGGCTGCTGGCGACGGGCACGCTCGGGTTGCTCGCGTACATCGGCTACTTCTCCGGACGGCACTTCGAAGATTCGATCGGCTGGCCGCTGCTCCTGATCCTGCTCGGAATGGTGATGATGGCGCTCGGCACGATCGCCGTCCGGATCCAGCGCCGCTACATCAAGCTCAACGCCTGAGCGGCGGCGGCAGAAAGAACTCGGGCAGGATGCGATCCACGCGTGGGATGCCCTGGGGCGTGAGGGTGATCGCTTCGTCGGTAATCTGCAGCCAGCCTGCGGCGGCGCAGCGCCGCAGCGGCTCGACGAGGGTCGCGAGCAGCGGCCGGCCGAACTTCTGCTCGAGCCTTGCCAGGGGCACGCGCAGGAGCTTGAGCTGCAGCACGAACTCGCGCACGAAGCGCTCGCGCTCGCTCAGCGCATGGGCCCTGGCCACGGGCCGGGTCGCGCAGGCCAGCGACTCCAGGTAGCCCTCCAGCCGGGCCACGTTCTGGAAGTGCGTCCCGGCCAGGTAGGAGAAGGCCGACACTCCGATTCCGAGCAGATCCGCGCCCGCGTACTGCTCGTCCTGGTAGACGAAAGCGCGGTGCTGGGCGCCGCGAAAGGCGGCGTAGGCGCTGCGCAGCTCGTAGCCCGCCGCAGCCAGGCGCTCGAAGCCGCGCGTCGTGCGCGCGTGCTTCGCGGGCCAGGAAGCGGGCTCGTCGAGCCCAGGCTCTGCGTGCATCCGGCGGTAGAGAGGCGTGTTGTGAGGGATCTCGAGCTGGTAGAGCGTGACGCTCTCGGGCGCCAGGGCGAGCACGCGTTCGAGGCTGCGCTGGAAGCTCTCCTCGCTCTCACCCGGGAGGCCGACCATCAGATCGAGGTTGAGGAGATCGAAGCCAGCCCGCCGCAGGACCTTGTACGCGCGCTCCACGTCGGCCACCAGGTGCACCCGCCCGCTCAGGGTCAGAACAGCGTCGTCCAGCTGCTGCACACCGAGGCTGATGCGGTTCACGCCGGCGGCCTTCAACACGCGCGCCTTCTCCTCCGTGACCGAGCGCGGCGCGCACTCGAAGGTGATCTCCCGGACGGCAGCCCACGAGGTGTGACGCTGCAGCAGCGTGAAGAGCCGCTCGATCTGCGGCGCGGAGAGGCTCGAGGGTGTGCCACCTCCGAAGTAGACGAAATCCAGCTCGCGGCCGGCGAGCAGGGGCTGACGCGTGTAGAGCTCGAGCTCGTCCCCCAGCGCGGTCAAGTAGGGCTCCCGGGCTCCGGCGCGCCCGTCGTAGGCCAGGTAGTAGCAGTACTGGCAACGCTGCACGCAGAACGGGACGTGCACGTAGAGGCCGAGCGGAACGGGCGCCGCCGGCCGTTCGAGCAGCTGCGCCAGACCCGCGACCTCGGCGGCACTCCAGCACCCAAAAGGCGGGTACGCCGAGACGAAGTAGCTGCCGAAGGTCGGCTCCGACGGCGCGACGAGCGCGCCTTCCCTGGCGTCCTGCGCTGAGTTCTGGTGCGACACTCGTGCTCCCGTGGGCAGCCCCTGGCGCTCGAGGCATTCTACGTGACGGCAAGGCGCTCACTTGAGCACGAAGGGGTTCCCGAGTTCCCGGGAGCAGTGCTCGAGCTCCAGGCCGTCCGACCGGTCGATGGCGCCGACGATCTCAGCCGTCCAAGGGTCGGTCGGCGTTCCTGAAGAGGAAGGTCCAGTGCAGCCCCATGCCCGCGAGCACCGCGAAGTGCCACAGCTCGTGCACACCGAACACGCCGGGCGCGAGGGTCGGCCAGCCGAGCCCCAGCAGGATGGCGCCGATCGAATAGGCCAGACCGCCCAGCACCAGCGGCGCGATCTCTGCGGTGCCGATGCGGCGCCAGACGAGCAGCCCCGACGTGCCCGCGATCCAGCCCAGCAGCAGGTAGACGTTCGTTGCCAGGCCGCGCGGCAGGCGCGCATAGAAGATCGTGAAGAGCGTGATGCCGGCCGCCGCGGCCAGCCACAGGGCGAGCAGCACACCCCAGCGCGCGGCTCCGCGGAAGAAGAGCCCCTGGACCGGCGTGTGGGTGCCGGCGATCAGCACGAAGATGGCGGCCTTGTCGAGCCGGCCCATGACGGCGCGCCCGACACTGGCCTCGGGCAGCATGTGGTACACACCGCTCATCGAGAGCAGCAGCACGCAAGCGAAGGCGTACACGGCGAGCAGGGCGACTCGCCGCGAATCGCCGCGCGCACGGCGCAGCAGCGGGATCGAGAGCAGCGCAAACACGGGCACCCCGAGCAGGTGCGTGAAGGCACTGACGGGCTCGGGGAAGCCCGGAAGGGGAAGGACCTGCATGTCCGTGGGTTCTGGGTCCCTTACCCAACTCCCCATCGAGCTGAGCATGAGGGGGCGTCCGCAGGTTGACCCTCCGCCGAGACTACCCCAGTGGCCCGGCGCCAACCCTCCGGCCAGGTGCGTACTTCCGTGGGGTTCTGTATCCCGTGCTTGGGCATTCCGTCGCCGGGCCGTAGCTCGCTGAGTGCTGTGCTCCGGCATTGCCATGCTCTGCCGGACCACCACTCTCGCCCGGAGGAGTTCATGCATCGTTTCCAAGGGGGGCCCTCGCGGCTGCTGGGGGCGCCGTTCTCCCGGACGGGATCGAGCACAGGAACGGACTGGGGGCTTGCACGGATCCTCGGACACGAGGATCCCAAGAACATCCGTATCCAGCTCGGAGCGAGCGCACTCGAAGGCGATTCGACCGGCGCAAACCGCACCTCAGCCCGCGGGTTGGCTCGGGAGCACCCCATCGCCTAGTCTTGGACCAGTGCCCGCCATGGCGCTCCTCCCCTCCCTCGCGCGCTTCGCGCGGCTCGTCGTCAGCCTGCTCGGGCTCGCCTCGGGCGCACAAGCGCAGAGCGCCGCCGCCTTCGACCACTCGCATGCGCGCTGGAGCGCGGTTCTCGCCGCCTGCGTACGCGAAGGTGGCATCGCCTACGGCAAGCTGAAGGCCGACCACGCGGAGCTCGACGCATACCTCGCCGCGCTGCACGCCGCGACGCCCGCGGAGCTCGCCGGCTGGAGCGACGCGCAGCGCTGCGCCTTCTGGATCAACGCCTACAACGCGCATTGCGTGCGGCGCGTGCTCGACGCCTATCCGCTGAAGAGCATCCGGCGTCTCGACGGCGCTGGCGGGATGAACACCGTGTTCGCGAAGCCCTTCATCCCGATGCGTGCGCACCATCCGGGCGGCAAGGACGCGGAGCTGGCGCTCAACGACATCCAGGACGGGATCCTGCGCAAGCGCTTCAAGGACGCGCGCGTGCACGCCGCGCTGCACAACGGTTCGAAGAGCAGCCCGAAGCTGCGCGCCGAGGCCTACACGGCCGACGAGCTCGACGCGCAGCTCGGCGAGCAGATGCGCACCTTCATCAACGACCCGGCGCGGAACCGCATCGACTTGGGCACGAAGGAGTTGGCGCTGTCCGAGGTCTTCAAGTGGTTCGCCGAGGACTTCGAGCGCGAGGCGCGCTCGGTGCCGGAGTTCCTGGTGCGCTACGCGCCCGCGGAGAAGGCCGAGTTCCTGCGCGCGGCGAAGATCCGCTGGCTGCCCTACGACTGGGAGCTCGACGACGTCCCGTAGAACTCCCGCACTCAGACCATGCTCTGTGCAATCCTTCTCGTGTTCGTTCCGCCGGCGTTCCAGCAGGCTCCCTCCGCGAGCGCGCCGCGGCTCGAGCGCCTGGCCGTGCTCGCGGCGGCCGGCAAGGGCTCCGAGATCCTCAGCATCCAGGCCAGCACGGCGCGCGCGGTGTTGATCCACAGCAAGAGCGGGCAGGTCGAGCTCTTCGATCTCGCCGACCCCGCTCATCCGCGCTCGGTGCGCGTGATCGAGCTCGCGCTCGAGCAGGGCGAGGACGTGACCTCGGTGGCGATTCCGGCGAGCGGCGACTGGTTCCTGGCGGTTGCCAAGGCCAAACGCCCGCTCGCCCCCGGACGAGCCCTGCTGCATTCGCTCGCCGACGGCCGAGTGCTCGCGAGCTTTCCAACCGGCGTGGGGCCGGACTGCATCTACATCGAGAAGAGCGGCAAGTTCGCGCTGATCGCGAACGAGGCCGAGGAGTTCGACGAGGTCGGCGGCAAGCTCGTCTCGGCCCCCGGCAGCCTGACGCTCATCCGCTTGGCCGAGGACCCGGCGAAGTCCACGGTCACGCAGATCGCGTTCGAGCCGGCCCCCGGCCCGACCGACGGACGTTTCCTCGATCGCAGCGTGGCCGAGCTGCCGCGCGAGATCGAGCTCGGCGGCGCACCAGAGTTCCTCGAGCCCGAGGTGGTCGCGTTCCTGCCGGACGGCGCGCACGCGCTCGTCACGCTCCAGGAGAACAACCAGGTCGCCTACGTCGATCTCGCCGCGGCTAAGGTCACGCGCATCGTCCCACTCGGCCACACGACCCACGCGGCCGACCTGCTCGACGACGGGCGCTTCGAGGACGGCGGGATCTTGCTGGCGCGGCGCGAGCCCGACGGCATCGCGGTCACCCCGGACGGGCGCTTCTTCGTGACCGCCGACGAGGGCGACACCGAGCCGAGCGTCGAGAAGACCGCGGCGGGCATGCCCTGCTCCGGCGGCCGCACCCTCAGCGTCTTCGATCTCGCGAGCGGCGCGCTCCTCGGCGACACCGGGCCCGCACTCGACCGCGCCGCGGCCGAGGCCGGGCTCTACAACGACAAGCGCAGCCGCAAGAAGGGCTGCGAGCCCGAGATGGTGCTGATCTTCGAGCGCGACGGCCGCATCTTCGCCGCCGTGACCCTCGAACGCGCCGGCGCGCTGGCCCTGGTCGATCTTGCCGATCCGACCCACCCGAAGGTCGTCAGCGTGGCCCCGACCGGCAACGACTCCGCCGGGGACGAACCCGAGGGTTTGGCCCACTACCGTGACCCGAAGTCCGGCGCGGACTACCTGTACGTCGCCAACGAGGGCACCGACACGCTCGGCGTGCTGCGCGTCCCGCGCTGACGACGACGGATCGAGACTTCCCGGATCGAAACTCCGGCGATCCGCGCGACTGGAGTCTGGGGACTAGAGGAGCAGGTCACCTTCTCGGGGTGAGAGGGCAAGTTCTACCTCTTCGACATAGGCGTCGTGCGCGCGCTGCGCGGCATGCACCGCATCGAGCGCGGCACGGTCGAATTCGGCCGGGCTTTCGAGCACTTCCTGATCGAAGAGGTCCGCGCCTACCTTTCATACTCCGAGAAGCACCTCCCACTCGCCTTCTGGAGGACGAGCAGGGGCTACGACGTCGACTTCATCGTCGGGAACCTCGATCTTGCGCTCGAGTTCACATCCTCGCGCCTGGTGGCCACCGAGAAGACCAAGCGCCTGAGGGCGGAGCACCGGGTGAGAAAGGTCATGGTCGTTAGCCTCGACCCGACTTCCGAGAGCTCGAGGGCGGGATCCTCGTGCTGCCGGTGAAGGAGTTCTGCACGGGGCTCTGGCAGGGAAGCTGGGTCTGACGGACGGGAGCGCCCGTACCCCGAGGGTTGCTCAGCGGGCCGGGGCGGCGGAGAAAACGGCGGACAATGGTGCGACTCGGTACCGTTGCATCCGCGTGCGCACCCACTTACAGTTCCCTCCCCCTCTTGGAGAAGGACCAGATGCAACAGCAGCAGAAGTGGATCACCTGCATGGTCTACCCCGGCATGTTCAGCGACGAGCTTGTCGTCGAGATCAACGATCGTTCATTCTTCGTGAGTCGGGACGCAGTGCGGAAGCGGCAGGGCGACCGTGGCGAGATCCTTGTCACGGTCGTTGAAGCAGATGGCAAGGAGTGGGCAGTCGTGCCGACGAGCACGAGTGAGACCGTCCCCTTGGGTGCATGATCCTCTCGAACGTCGAGATCCAGAGAGCTCTCGACGAGCGTCGTCTCGTCATTGATCCCGAGCCCTCGCCGCGCAAGCCAACTGCGGGCGAGCCCGAGTGTCCCTACCAGACCAGCGCGGTGGACTTGCGTCTCAGTCGTGAGATCTCGATCTACAAGGGTGACACCTCGCCCGTGGTGATCGATCTCACAAAAGGCAGCTTCAGGCACTTGGCGGCTGTGATGGAGCCTCGGCAGCTAACGCAGGACCAGCCGCTGACCCTGGCGCCCAAGCGATTCATCCTCGGCCGGACTCATGAAACGGTTGAACTGCCGTTGTCTGAGAATGCCGACAGTAGCCTTGCGGCCCGCGTAGAGGGTAGGAGCTCGTACGCGCGGTGCGGCCTGCTCGTGCACTTCACTGCACCTACGATTCATGCTGGCTTCAAGGGAGTCATCACGTTGGAGATCATGAATCTCGGTCCGTACTCGATTGTGCTGCGGCCTGAGATGCCGATTTGTCAGCTCATCATCGAGGAGGTCCGTGGGGTGCCCTTCCGGAATGACAGCCAGTTCCAGGGCCAACAGCGCCCCGCGGGCACCTGACGATCTGACACTCAGTGCTTGCGTCGGTTGCGATGGACCCCGCCGGAATGCGCTGGGCCTGAGTCGAAACACGCGGAAGCGCAGGAAGTTGCGGCGGCGCCGTCCAAGCTGTCAGCAGATTCGTCACAACGCAGCGTCCCTGCTCCATTGGGCGCACGCCCTGTTTCCGTCGTCGTCAGACTTGAAGTCTGAGCGCGTGAAAGACGGGCGCGACGCTCGATGCCGTTTCTCGTGGTAGGCGGGCAGTCACGCAGGGCGCTGCGGGCGCCCTGCCGGGCTCACATCCCGGCGTCCACTCGCTCGCCGTCGGCGTCGATCACGATGACCTCGCCGAGGCCGGCTTCGCGCACGCCGGCTTCGATCTTGGCGCGGTCGCCGACGACGATCCAGATGCAGCGCGCAGGGTCGATGATCTGCTTCGCGGCGGCGTTGACGTCGTCGGTGGTCAGGGCGCGGACCTTGCCGGAGAAGGTGTTCCAGTGGTCGTCCCGCAGGCCGTACTGGACGAGCTCGGCCAAGCTGCCGAGTACGGCGTTGTTGGTCTCCCAGCGGCCGGGCAGCGAGAGCGTCTGCTGGGCCTTGACCTGATCGAGCTCGGCCTGCGTGCCGGGGCGCGCGCCGATCACGTCGGCCAGCTCCTTCTTCATCTCGAGCAGCGATTCCTTGGTCTTGTCGGTCTGGACGCCCGCGCTCATCACGAAGGCGCGCGGGCCCTGCGCGTCGCGGATGCCGGAGCGCGCGCCGTAGGACCAGTGCTTGTCCTCGCGCAGGTTCATGTTGATGCGCGAGGTGAAGGTGCCTCCCAGGAATGCGTTCATCGCGTCGATGGCGAGGTCGTGCGGGTCGCCCGTCGGCGAAGTGGTGAGCGCGACCTGCAGCACGGACTGCATCGCCTGCGGGCGGTCGAGCAAGAACACGAGCGGCTCCGCGATCTCCTGGGCGGGTCCGATCTTGCGCGCCGGCACCTCGCCTCGCTTCCAGGCGGCGAGCTTCTGCTCGAGCAAGGGCTGCAGCTCGGCCAGGCTCGTGTCCCCGACGATCAAGAGCTTCGCGTTGCCCGGCTTGAACCAGCGCGCGTGGTAGTCGGCCAGCGCCTTGGTCGTCAGCGCCGCGAGCGTGGCCTCGGTCCCGTTGCCGCCGCCGAGCGCGCCGTAGGGGTGACCCGCGCCGTAGAGCAGCGGCGGCAGCACGCGCCCGGCCATCGCATTCGGCTCGAGCTTGCTCGACTGCATGCGCACGAGCGTCTCCTTGCGGATGCGCTCGAAGTCGCTCGAAGGGAACGAAGGATTCAGCAGCACGTCGGCGAAGAGGTCGAGGCTGGCCCCGAGGTTGGCCTTCAGGGTCGAGAGCGAGAGCGTGGCCGTATCGTCGCCCGCGCCCGCACCGAGACGCGCGCCAAGCCGCTCCTGGATCTCGCCGATCTCGACCGCAGTCTTCGACTTCGTGCCCTCGTCCAAGAGGTTCATGGTCATGGACGCCAGGCCCGAGAGCCCGGCGGGATCGGCCGCGGAGCCGCACTCGACCAGGAGCTGCATCTCGATCGTCGGGACCGCCCGGCGCTCGACCAGGAAGATCTCGAGCCCGTTCGAGAGCTGGCCGCGCTCGAACTCGGGGAAGCTCGCCTCGGCGAAGGTGCCGGAGTCGGGCAGCGCGCTGCGGTCCGCGCCCGTGGCCGCAACCTGGTAAGCCGGGAAGGGCACGACCGTCAGGATGAAGCGGCCGTTCGCCTGGGTCGCGGCCGTGCCGGCGCGCTGCAGATCTGAAGCGGTGGCGCGCTCGAAGGTGGCGATGCGCCGCTTGAAGAAGGCCGGATCGTCGCCATAGACCTCGCCCTCGGCGAGCTGGTCGGACTTGCCGGAGAAGCCGCCGATGCGCTCGAGGCCGCGCACGAACTGCGCGAGCTGCTGGGTGCGCGCGCGCTCGAGCTCGTCGGCGCTCGGGCCCTCCTTGCACAGGCGCGCGAGCTCCTCGTCCAGGATCGCCTCGACGCGCGCGAGATCCGCGTCGGGCTTGGCCGTGGCCGAGAGCGAGAACGAGCTGCCGAGCTCGCGCCGGTTCAATCCGGCGCGGCAGTCGGTGGCGAGCTGCTCCTTCACGACCAGCCGCTGGTACAGACGCGAGGTCTTGCCGCCGGCCAGGATGTCGGCGAACAGGCTCAGCTGCTCGAGCGACGGATCGCCCCACGGCGCGACGTTCCAGACCATCGAGATGCGCGGCTGGCCCACGCGGTCCTGCATGATCTGGCGCTTCGTCCCGACCATCGGCCCGACCCACGCCTTCGGGCGCGTGATCGGCGGACCCGAGGGGATGTCGCCGAAGTAGGTCTCGACCTTGGCCTTGACCGCGTTCGCGTCCACGTCGCCGGCGATGACGAGCACGGCATTGGCCGCGCCGTAGGAGCTCTTGAACCACTCCTTCACGTCCTCGAGGCTGGCCGCGTTCAGGTCCTCCATCGAGCCGATCACGTTCCACGAGTACGGGTGGCCGAACGGCACCGTGCCCGCGGCGATCAGGTTCTGCGACTGGCCGTAGGGTTGGTTCTCGCCCTGACGCTTCTCGTTCTGGACCACGCCGCGCTGCTCGTCGAGCTTGGCCTGATCGATCGCGCCCAGAAGGTGCCCCATGCGATCCGACTCGAGCATGAGCGCGAGGTCGAGCGCGTTCTTCGGTACCGTCTCGAAGTAGTTCGTGCGGTCGTTGTTGGTCGTGCCGTTCATGCCCGTGGCGCCGACCTTCTCCAGCGGCTCGAAGAACTCGCCCTGCAGGTTCTCGGAGCCCTGGAACATCAGGTGCTCGAACAGGTGCGCGAAGCCGGTCTTGCCGGGCTTCTCGTTCTTGCTCCCGACGTGGTACCACACGTTCACGGCCACGATCGGCGCCTTGTGGTCCTCGTGCACGATCAGCGTGAGCCCGTTCGGCAGCACGAACTTCGTGAACGGGATGTCCACCTGCGCGGCGATCGATTGCTTGCCGTCGCGCGGGCTGCTGGCCTCGCGCGTCGAGACCTCGAGACTCTCTCCGCTGGCGGAGCTGGCACAGGCCGCGAGCAGGCACGACAGGGACGCGACGGCGATCGATTGACGTTGCATGGTTCTCTTCTTCGCAGGGGTTTCGGCGAGTCCGAGATGATGCCACTTCCTCGTCCGACCGGGACGCATGATCCTGCAATCCCGCATCGAGTTCGGAGCCGGGCACGTGTACCTCGTTAGACTCGTGCTCGACATCGACCGTGCTCCCCCGGAGATCGTCACGGTCTACCGGACCAGCAAGCTCGAGAAGTACTGGAAGGCTTCGCCGTGAAAGTCAGCTACGACCCTCGAACCGATACCCTCAGCGTGATCCTGCGCGAGGGCGTGGCCGTCGTGGAGAGCGACGAAGAGCGCCCCGGCGTAATCCTGGACTTCGACGAGCAGGGCAACCTGGTCTCGCTCGAGATCTTGGACGCGTCCACGCGCGTGACCGACACGCGCCGGGTCGAGTACGAACTCACGGGCTGAATCCAGCCCGCAGCCGTTGCGGAAGGCACCGCAGGCCTACCCGCCGCACCGTCTATCTCAGGCGTGAGGAGAGCGCCGGCCCGGCCGGCCGGCCGCTCTCGTCGCGGATGGCGGCGAACACGTGCACTGGACCGAGCTCGGAAACCCGCTCGTACCAGTAGAGCGAGGTGGACCAGAGGAGCTCGGGACATCCGTTCGGGCCCGTTGCCCCGGGCGTGAGATCCAGGCCTGCTCCCTCGAAGGCGTACTCGCAGAACGCCGCGCTCGGCTCGGGCACGCCCTCGAACAGCGGGTTGGGCACGCGCTCGGCACTCGTTGCGTAGCGCGCCCACACGCCCAGCCAGTCGAGGAACGAGTACCGCTGGCGATCCAGGTTCGGTTCGATCGCGCGCGCCTCGATCGCATCGCGCAGCTTGGAAACGGCCCGCCCCTTGCCCTTGCGGGCTTGCCCGAGCGAGACGAACGCGACGTTCGGCCACTCGACAGTGTCGAGGTACTTCGAGAGCGTGAACCAGGTCACGCCGTTCCTCTCGGGCACCTGCTCGGATCCCGACTCGGGACGATAGGAGACCTCGAGGCCGCGTGCCTTGGCCGCGTCGTCGGGCCACTCCAGCATCAACGCGGCGTGCGACCAGTAGCTCACTCGCTGGTCGAAGCGGAGCCCCGACTGCGCTCGGCGCACGGCCAGGGAACGGAAGTCGGAGCCGCCGAGAAGCAGGAGTCCGCAGCGCCGCTCAGCGGTCGGCACTTCCTCTGACACGCGCGCGAAGAACTGCTCGTTCGTCGCGGCGGTCTTGCAGTCCAGGTAATCGAGGCGCTTGGCGGGCGAAAATCGCATTGCAGTCCTTCTCCTTCGCTATCCCATCTTGAACAGGTCCATGCCCTTGCAAACCCCGATCTCCGGCTCGTGTTCGGCCCCTTCGATCGAGGCGTTCATCGAGATCGGCGGCGAGGCCGAAGCGCTCTCGAGATCCAGGAAGGCCGCGCTGACCTTGACCGGGCCCTGGTTGAGGTTTCCGAAGCTCAAGACCCCGATCGAGTTCCGCGCGTTCGTCCCGAAGAAGTAGCGGACGATCTTGGGGTTGAGCCCGTTCCCGAGCTTCAACTTGCCGGGCAGATCGATCGAGCCCTCACCCTGTTTCCAGCCCCCGAAAGGGATGGTCGCGACGGTCGGGATGTGGCACGCGGGCGAGGAGACGAACTCCAGCACCGATCCGGCCGTCGTCGAGATCTCGAGCAGCCGACTGTGGTGCACATCGCCCGAGATGACGACCATCTTTCCCGGCGCACGCGCCACAGCGTCCCAGATGCGGGCGTACTGTCTGCCGAAGTCGGGAGGATTGTAGTCCGACGATCCGCCGTCCTTGCTCCACAGCGGCTGGCCGAGAACGAGCACCTTGGCAACATCCGGAGTCTTCGCCCAGGCCTCGAGAGCCTGTAGCTCGGGCTCCGAGAACATCGAATCGCTGCCGCTCTTCCGCTCCTTCCTGTTGCTCCGGATGTCGGCGACGAAGAACGACAGGCGCCCGGAGCTGAACTCGTAGGAGCGCCCACTCTTCGCGGGAGGATTGAGGGTCGCCTGGAAGAGATCGAGGCACTCTCGCCCCGCGCGCGTGTACTCGTCTCGATAGCGCTTCGTCGTCCGCTGCAGGTGGCACTGGTCCTCTGGGAAGTTGTTCCAGAACTCGTGGTCGTCCCAGGTCGTGAAAGTAGGAAGCGTCGAGAGCACGTCGCCGTACCCGCTGCGCCAGAAGTAGCGGACGTAGTTGCGGATCGTCTCCGGGTACCCGCCCCAGACCGTCTTCTCGTCGGGCGTGACGTCCATGTAGAGGTTGTCGCCAACCAGGAGCTTGAAGGCGGGCGTGCCCAGGCCCTTGTACGCCAGGCCGGCGAGGTAGCGACGATCCTGGTGGAAGCCGTCGTAGTAGCAGCTCGCGACGATGAACGTGACCTGGTCGGGGTTCGTCTCCAGCGTTCGCACCCGGACAACGGGCGAGCCGGGCGCGCGCAGCTCGACCAAGGTCTTCTGCGCGGGCACGGTGATCTCGAAGGCGTGTAGCGTGATCCCGTGCTTCGCCAGCTCGCGTGCGAAGCTCTCCGATCCGGGCAGGGCAGTCAGCGGCACGGGCACCCCCTGATTCTCGAGCGACGCCGTTCCGTCGGTCATCAACAGACCCCGCAGCGAGGTGGGCGTAACGGCGCCCGGAATGATCCGCGACTTCAAGAACCCTCCTCGTTCTCGTCCCGCGCGCGCCGAGAACATCCCGGCGGCTCGGGCCGGAAGACTATCCCGCTACGCTCGGTAGCGCCAGCAACGCCGCTCGGGGCGCTGTCCCAGCCTCGATCCCCCCCAACGCGGGCCTCAGCCGTTGCGGAAGCTGTAGAACTCGGGCTCCTCGGGCGGCGGGTTGGCCTTGGGCTGGATCTGGAAGGTGCGCAGAGCCCACAGGTCCGCGAAAATGCGCGCGCCCAGCGCGGTCTTGTCGAGGTAGTCCACGCCCGTGCTGCCACCGGTGCCGACGCGGCGACCGATGACGCGCTCGACCATGCGCGCGTGGCGCTGGCGGAAGACGAGCAGGGTCTGCTCGAGCTCGACCAGGCCGCTCAGGACCTCGCGCGGCCAGGCCAGCAGCGGGAGCTCGGGGTTTTGGATGATGAACAGCGCGGCGGCGCGGATGCGGGCGCGGCGCACGCCGCCCTCGGCCGCGCTCGGGTGCAGGAAAGTGTGGAGCTGGCGCTTCTCGTCCTCGAAGCGCGCGCGCAGGTCGGCCGTGTCGGCGGCCCGGCGCGCGCGCGAGACGGCCAGCTCGGCTGTGCGGTCCACCTCGCTCGCGTGCGCGCTCTCGTAGTCGGCCACGAAGCGCGCCACGGCCTCTTCGGCACCCGACTTGTCCGGACCCAGGCCGCCGATCGGCGTGCGGTAGAGCCATTCGTCGACGGCCTGCTTGAGCGTGACGCCGCGCCGCTCGGCCTGTACGCGCCGCAGGGCCGGCGAGTCGCTGCCGTCGTGCGCCTTCAGGGCTTCGAGGTAGCTCTCGCCCGAGCCCATGTGCACCCGCAAGGCATCGTCCAGCCCGAGCACGATCTCGATCTGCCGCATCTGCGCGCTCTGGAAGCCGCTGGCGGGCGTGAGCTTGTCGCGGAACGCGAGGTAGCTGCGCGGACCACTTCCTGGTGATCGAGACGC
>JABFRZ010000194.1 GCA_013140785.1 Planctomycetota bacterium
GATCTACCCGCTCGTGGACGAGGAGTGGCGCCGCGCGCCCGCGGCCGAGGCGGCCGTCACGCGCCTGCTCGCGAGCGCGCCGGGCGAGATCTTCCCCTCGATCCACCTGGGCGGCTACGCCGTGCTCGCGGGCACGCCCGCGGGCGTGACGCGCCTCCTGAAGGAGCTCCCGCCCGTCAAGCTCGGCACCACGAGCTACCCGTTCCGTCTGGCGCAGCACGGCCCCTACCACACGCCGCTCGCGCGTTCGGTCGCCGCGCGCGCGCGCGAGCAGCTCGCGCGCCTCGACTTCCGTCCCCCAACGATCACGCTGATCGACGGGCGCGGGTCTCGCTTCACGCCGGCCGCGACCGACCTGGAGGCGCTGCGCGCGTACACGTTGGGCGCCCAGATCGACACGCCCTACGACTTCACCGCCAGCGTGCGCGTGGCCACGCTCGAGTACGCGCCCGAGCGTCTGGTCCTGCCCGGCCCCGGCAACACGCTCGGCGGCGTGTGCGCGCAGGTCCTGATCGCGCTCGGTTGGCGCGGTCTCGCCACGCGCTCCGATTTCGAGCGCGTGCAGGCGAGCGACGCGCCCGTGCTCGAGTCGCTGCGACGCTGACCGTGCGCGCGATCGTCTACACCTGGTCGAGCTGCTCCTTCTGCACGCGCGCGAAGGAGCTGCTCGAACGTGCCGGCATCCCGTATCGCGAAGTCGTGCTCGACGGCAAGAAGGACGAGCTGCGGCGCCTGCAGGAGGTGTTCGGCGCGCGTACGATGCCGCTCGTGCTGCTGGACGGCGAACGCGTCGCGGGACTCGAAGCACTCGAGCAGGCCCTGGGCGGCGAGCCCGGCGTCGGATAGCGCGCGAAGCCTTCCAGCGTCTGCAGGATGCGCCCCGACTCCATCCCCGCCGCGCGCGCGTTCCAGAGCGAGAGCGGCGTGATGCGGTAGGTGTGGAAGTGCTCCGGCGATTTCACCAGCTCCGCGAAGGCGATCAGCGCCTCGCGTGCCGCGCGGAAGCGTGCGCTCGCGACCTCGAGCAGCACCGTGAAGTCGCCCCGGACGATCAGCGGCTGAGGACGAGAACCTGCGAGACGTGCGCAGGATCTCTCAACAGGAATTGGGCGTGGTCGCGGTCAGCGATGGCCGCACCTTCGACTTCTCCTTCGGCCAGGCGCTCGCCCCGCTCCGCGACCTGGACGGGTATGGAACGTTCGAGTTCGCCGTGGGCGCGCCACAATGGACTCCGAACCTCGACCAACGCCCCGACCGCACGCCCAGGCTGGGAGCGGTTTTCATCGCGTGGTCAGCTTCCGGTAGCTGCGCACGAACTCGCCCTCCTCGTCAGGCCACACGCGCATCGACACGCCCGCCGCCGCGCGCGACGCGCTGGGCCTCGTGCACCTCGGAACGGCGCCGATTGAGGCTCAGGTTGCGCGCCACGCGTCCCAGCCAGACGCGCAACCCGTCGGAGGAGTGCGGTGGGCGCTGGAGCGCGGCCAGCCACGTCGCCTGCTCGAGATCCTCGGCCGCCTGCTCGTCGCGCGTCAGCCCGCGCACGAGCCGGCGCAGGTAGCGCTGGTGGCGGAGGAGGAGCTCGGCGTCCATCGGCCAGAGAGGAGACACACCCCGCGCCGGCGCGGGGGGACGAAAGCGCCGATTCTCCGGCGAGCGCCCGCCCGCCAACGCCTCACTCCGTCGCCTTCAGCACCTTCTTGCGCAGCTCCTGCGCCAGGTCGGCACTCAACTCGCCGTAGTTCGACATCACGACCACGACGTAGCCTGAGTCCACGAACACGTCGAGGTTCGAGCTGATGCCCGCGAAGCCGCCGCCGTGGCCGACGACCTTCTGCGGCTTGTCCACGACCTGGAAGCCGCAGCCGTAGTCAGCGCCCGCCGTGCGCGTCCACAGCGTGTCGAGCGACTCGACCAAGACCAGCTTGCCCGCGAGGAGCGCCTGCGCGAAGCGATGCAGGTCGCCCACGGTCGAATAGCCGCCGCCCGCGGGGCCGCCGCGCATGACGTGCTGGAAGAGGTTGTTGCGCCAGCCGCTCTTCGTCGTCGGGTCGCGCTCGTAACCGACGGCGAGGTTCTCGACCGGCTGGTCGAGCTCGTAGCAGTCGCTGCGCGTCATGCCGGCCGGCGCGTAGACATGCTTCTGCACGTACTCGAAGTAGTTCTCGCCGCTCGCCTTCTCGATCACCACGCCCAAGAGGAGCATGCCCGTGTTGCTGTAGCTCCAGCGCGTGCCCGGCTCGAAGGCCAGCGTCTCGCCCTGCACCAGCGGCTTGTAGTCGTTCACCTCGCGGAACAGCTCGCGCGAGCTTTTCTGGTAGGTCTCGTTGAAGTAGCTGCCCAGGCCCGAGGTATGCGTGAGCAGGTGGCGCACGGTGACCGTATTGGTGAGTGTGCGCGGAAGCCAGCTCTCGTCCACGTACTTCGCGATCGGCTCGTCGTAGGCGACCTTCCTCTGCTCGACGAGCTGCGCGATCGACACGCTGGTGAACATCTTGTTCATCGAGCCGAGGTTGAAGCGCGTCTCGAGGTCGTTCTTCACGTGCCAGCCCTTGTCCGCCTCGCCTGCGGCGAAGGTGAACAGCACCTCGTCGCCCTGGGCCAGCAGCACGGTGCCGGAGAAGGTGTCCTTCTCGGCGCGGGCGTGGACGAGCGCGCTCACCTCGTCGACGAGCTGTGCGCGCGTCACCGTCTGCGCGCGTGCGACGGTGGGGATGGACAGGAACAACAACGCCAGCGGGGATGGGTTCATGAGGGGGTCGCGGACGCGAGGGCGAGCATTCTCACCTGCACGGCATGGCGCCGCACCGTGGGTGGAGCTTCTTTCCTCTTCCGTACCGCGGGCGTCTACGCCCAACGACTCCTGGTGCCCGTTCGCCCGCTGCTCAAAATGGTTATGTCAAGGCACGTCACACGCGCGCTCTCGCCGAGCTGCGCGCGCGCATGGATGCGCGTTCACACGGCGACCGCGGGGCGTGGATCCCGGCCCTGCTGCCAATGACGAAACTCGGCGGTGGCAGTGGATCGGGGGCGGCACCATCGTGGGGCGCTTCCGCGACGAAGAGCTCGTGCGTCTGGCCGAGTCCTTCCGCAAGCTCGAGGGGCCGCTTCGAATCGTGGAGGCTCGCTGACGCGAGCTCACGGCGGCGGCCAGCCGTACTCGCGGACGTGCGCGGGCGGGCGCGCTCGGCCGGAGTCGAGCCGGCGAGCGTGAGGCAAACGCCCATCGACCCCGGTTCGAGGTCGTCGCCGCGGCCGTTGAACTGCGTGGCGCCCCAGCGCGTGCCGACGGCGACCAGTTGGAAGCGTGTGAAGCGTCCGGTGGCGGAATCGAAGGTGGCTCGCCCGAGCAGTTCGGCCTCGAAACTCGCGACCGAACGCCTCTCGCTCGCGCCCGATGGGCGCGTTGTCTACGCCCTGCGCCGCCACTGAAAAGACGGCACCCAGGCCGTCGTCTTCGATGCGCTCGACTTCATCGCGCGTCTCGCGGCGTTGGTATCTCGCCCGCGCGCGCATTGGCTCACCTACCACGGCGTCGAAAGCCGCCAGCAGCTCCTTGACCTCGCGCCGCAGCGCCGCGTCCGAACCGCAGCGTTCCTCGAGCAACGCTGCGTTGTGTTCGCGCTCACGCTCGCGCAGGGCGAGCGCCGCGAGATCGAGCTGCGCCGTGACACAGGTCTTTCGCCCTCGCGCTCCCTATCGAGACCCGCGCGCGAGCCCGCGCGCTAGGATCGCACGCCAGCCTCGTGCCCCCGAGCGCTCTCCTCTCTCGGAAATCTTGCGATGTCACGAATCAGCCGAGGCTCGGCCGCCGGCGTAGGCTGCCTGTCGGTCGTCTGGATCCTCTCGTCGGGCAGCGTTCGCGTGTGGGCGCAGGCGCCGGAGTCGCCGACCGATCCGATCGAGGGGAAGTGGTACGGCACGGCCGGCTTCTCGCAGGACCGCATCGAGACCGGCTTCGAGTTCCGGCGCGACGCGCGCGGTGAGCTCCAGGGTTTCGTCTACAGGCCGGTGACGAACTTCTACGGTCTCGCGTTGCCCGGACCGGTGAAGCGCACCGGCACGAAGTACGAGTGCCTCGAGATGCTCGTCGCGCTCGAGCTGAGCGGCGACCAGCTCGTGGGCACCTGCGGTCCGTTCCAGGAGCCGATCGCGCTCGAGCGCACGCAGGTCCTGCCCGCGGAGCTGCCGTTGCCCGAGTTCCCGCAAGGACCCGGACCGCGTTGGCGCACCAAGCTCGGCGGCGCGATCTACGCGCCCGCGGCGGTATGGGGCGACATGGCCTACGTCGGGACGACGGGCGGGGCCTTCGACGCGATCCGGCTCGCGGACGGGAGCTTCGCGTGGCACTTCCCCGCGGGGCGGCCGATCCATGGCGAGGCGCTCGTGACCGAGCAGGCCGTGTTCTTCGCGTGCGACGACGGCTGGCTGCGCAAGCTCGAGCGCCAGAGCGGCAAAGAGCTGTGGCGCTACGACCTCGGCGACGCGCGCGTCGGGCGCCTGCTGCCGCACCTCGTGCACCCCGACGTGCCGAACGCCGGCGAGTTCGACTTCGACACGATCGCGCCGCGGCCGCTGCTCGCCGATGGCGTGCTGTACGTGGGCTCGGGCGACGGGAGCCTGTGCGCGGTCGAGGAGGAGACCGGCGAGGGCCTGTGGCGCTTCCAGACGAAGGGCAAGATCCGCAGCAGCGCGGTGCTCGACGGCGAGCGCGTGTTCGTCGGCAGCGCCGACCAGAACGTCTATGCCGTCGAGCGCTCGCTCGACACGCAGGTGTGGGCGCGCAACACGTTCGGCCCGAGCACGAGCTCGCCCGCGCTGGT
>JABFRZ010000478.1 GCA_013140785.1 Planctomycetota bacterium
GCCGGAATCGTGCCGCGTCAACGCCTCCCGCAATCACTGCAATGCGGCTTTGTTCTACGCCCAGATCGAGCAGCAGGCCACGGGTGAAATCACTGTTTGCCAGCACGCGCTGGTGCGCGCGCGCGGGCCGAGCGAGGCGGCCGTGCGGCGGCACCTCGGCGCGTGCCTCGACACCTGCCACGCCGCGGTGGAGTTCGAAGACCCCCGCGAGGCCTTCGAGCGCGCCACGGCCGGCGCGACCGCGCTCGGCAAGTTGCAGTTCTCCAGCGCGCTCCTGCTGCGCGCGCCGGACGAGGACCCCGCGGGCCGCGCGCGGCTCGCTGGCCTCGACGAGCCCGTCTACCTGCACCAGGTCACTGGCCGGCGCGGCAAGGAGCTCCTGCGCATCGTGGACCTCGGCGAGCTCACGCGCATGGAGCACGCCTGGCGCGGCTGCGACGAATGGCGCTGCCACTTCCACGTGCCGGTGGATCTCCGCGAGTTCGGCGGCGTGGGCGGGCTCGCCACGACACGCGGCGAGGCCGAGCGCGCCCTCGCTGCGGCGCTGTCCGCGCCCGAACGCTGGGGTTCGCGCGAGCTCCACGTCGAGGTCGAGACCTACACTTGGAGTCTCTTCACGTTGGCCCAGACCGGCGTCACGACCCGGCTCGAGGGCCTGGAGCGGGAGCTCGCCTACGTTCTCGACTGGCTCAGCGACGCGGGCTGGCGTCCGGGCGTCTGACGGATCCCCGAGCCTGAGCAAGAATCCCCCGCCGGGCGAGCTCAGCCGTACGCGCCGTGGCGGCTCCTCCGAGTATCTCTCCGTTGATACAACGAGTAGGTGCTGACCCGCGCCGAGAGAGTGAGCAGAAATCGAAGTTCGGCTCGACATGCCCCCGGCAGCCGTGCGCGACTGCGAAGTGGGGGGCGCAGAACCCTGTGGACCAAGGCCCGCGCCGGCTCAGTCTGCGGGCTCGATGACGAAGTTGGATGCGTCCGCGATGTCGCAGCCGCCGCTCGTGACGTCCACGCCAACACTGACGCGAGCTCGATCGGTGGTCGTCGAGAACTGCGCGTTGAAGGCCGGGCGAAAGCCTCCATCACCAATCTTCATGACGCGCGCGTCCGGATCGGTGGTCGACACACGGGTCTCTGCATCCTTGGAGCCTCTACGCTTCTTCGTGTCGATGACCTCGGGCAGCTGTTGCAGCGAGGCCTCCAGACGGGCGGCACCCCGTTTTGCGCGCCGCCGCTCGCCGCGCACGGATGGCCGGATCGCTGGTTCGCTTGGTCACCTCTGCAGATGCGCCCGGGCTTTCTGCATCAAGGCCTGCAGCGTCTGCTCTCGCCGGAACGAACCTGCTCCCGCATCGGCGCGTCCAGCCAGAGCCACCAACCGCAAGGGCAATTCCTGCCCACTCCCTGAGCCTCAGTCGGCGGGGCCATAGGTGCCCTGCACCGAGGCCCAGCGCACAGAGATCACGTCGAGCAGGAAATCGAGCCTCCAGAAGTAGGGGAACACCCGCTCCCGGGTGACGATCAGGTTGGGGAGCTGGGAATCCGCCGCGTTGGCGCGCGCGAGCAGCATGGCCGACTGGGGGAAGTCGAGCCCGAGGAAGGTGAAGGCTGTTGCGCTCGAATGGAAGGTGCCCGTCGTGGCGTCCACGGGCGCGACCTCGATGCCTGCGCACGACGAGCCGGTGAGAGCGGAGAGGAGCGCAGCGATCCGGATCCCGGCGAGCATCGCCTGGAACGATAGCTGCGCCAACGGCCCGGTGCCAGAGTGGCTCGCTGCGATGGAGCGGGCTAGGCTTCTGCGCGGGTGCGACGCGACGTGACAGGCGGCGAAGGTTCGGTCACACGCTGCACACATCCAGCGGGAGGCAATCCCGCCCCGGTAAGCGCCGGAGCGCCGGGTAGCAGTCCCCAGGCGTCATGGGGAGACCCCTGCGCCCGAGCGGGGAGTCAAGAGCCCGTGAGGCGGCGCGAGCCGTGCAACGGGGAGCAAGCACGTGGGCCGCAACGTCAAGTGAAGCCTGCAGTCTCGACAGATGAACAATCCGTTGGCCGAGCCGCTCATTTCACGGCGAAGGCAATACGGGCTGCGCGCGAAACCGGAGCAGGAAGCGCAGCTCGCGACGGCGGGGCATGGGGCGCAGCATGCGTACAAGGAAGTGTGCGGAACGCGAGAGACCCGTCGGTGCAGCCGCAGTCACGGCAGGGGCACCCGAATAAGGCGAAGCCGAAATCGGGGCCTGCGCAGCGGGAGTCCGAGGGGGTCGTAGTCCCGAAGACTGCCGCGCGAGCGCCGGGAACGAACGCCGTGACGAACAACTCGGCAAGGAGAGAGAGGCCCCTGCGGTGGTAAGCCGTGTGCGGGGAATCCGCACGCACGGTTTGAAAGGGGTCTTGACTCACGACACCTCCCGAACGGAGTGTCACAGTAAGGAGCTACCAATGACCCCGCTGGGCGCGCAGGAACAGGAAAGGGAGCTCGAAGAGCTACTCGTGGAGCATGCCGAGCGCTTCGCGCTGCGCTTCGGCCGTGGTGCGCCCGCACGCCGTTTCTTCTCACCGGGGCGTGTCAACCTGATGGGTGCGCATCTCGACTACAACGGTGGCCCGGTCATGCCCATGGCGCTCGATCGGGGGACGTTCGTTGCCTTGCGCCCGCGCACCGACGACCGCATCGAGCTCGCCTCGACCCTGGAGCGGGAGACGCTGTCGACACGGCTCTCTGATCTGCCCAGGGCCCCCGCGGGGCGCTGGTTCGACTATCCCCTGGGCGTGATCGTGCGTCTCCTGGGCGAGCAGGGCCAGGAGCGCAGCGCGATCGGCGCGGACGTGCTTTTCGGCGGCAATCTGCCGATCGGAGCCGGGCTCTCTTCCTCGGCCTCCATCTGCGTGGGGACTGCCTTTGCTTTTCGCTCGCTGTGGGGCCGCGCGCCCGATCCCATGGCCTGCATCGGTGCCGCGTTGTGGAGCGAGCGCGAGTGGGTCGGAGTGCAGTGCGGAATCATGGATCCCTACGCGGTGGCCCTCTCGCGCCCTGGGCACGTCCTGTGGCTCGAGTGCAAGGATGCGCGCTACCAACATCTGCCGCTCGACGCCAACGAGCTCATGGTGGCCATCGTCGATAGTGGTATCCGCCGCGAACTCGCCAAGGGCGACTTCAACCAGCGGGTGGCCGAGTGCAGGGAAGCCTTCGCGCGGCTGCGCCCGCTGGCGCCAGAAGCGCAGGTCCTGTGCGACGCTCCCTCGAGTACGGTCGATCTGGCCCTCGAGCGGCTCGGGCCGTTGCTCACCAAGCGAGCGCGTCACGTGACGCGCGAGGTCGAGCGTACGCGCGCGGCCCGAGCGGCTCTGCTGGCAGGCGACCACGCGGAGCTCGGCCGTTGCATCAGCGCCACGCACGCATCGCTGCGCGATCTGTACGAGGTCTCGGTCCCAGAGCTCGATTGCATCGCCGAGGCCGCGTTGGGCCATCCGGGAGTCTTCGGCGCGCGTCTGACCGGCGCCGGTTTCGGCGGCTGCGTCGTGGTGCTGTTGCAGCGCAAGGCGCGCGCGGGCCTGGCCGAGCACTTGGAAGGCGAGTTCGCACGGCGTTTCGGGCGTACGCCGCCGGTGTTCTTCTTTCGCAGCGACGCGGGCCCCCGCGAGTTCTCGTGACACCCCCTGAGCTACTTCCATGAGAAGGCCCCAGCAATCAAAGGGGAATCGTGATTTGTGGCCGGTCGTGACCGGCGCTGATTGATCGAGGGACGCACGCTCCCAGTCTGTGTTCCGCTGGCTTCCATTCGCACTCGTCGAGGCGCCACGGGTGGGCGCGGTGCATGAGCGAGCCCCGGCGCCGGCTGCGGCCGCGCCTCCTCCCCTTTGCGGTGGAAGAACGACAGCGCCTTCTCCGCGCCCCTCTGCTCCTCTCCAATCGGCATGCGCCCGCAAAGCCTAATCGCAGCCGCTCCGTCTGTCCCCTCTCCCTCTTCCTCTGTGAGCCTCCGCGTCCTCCGCGCCTCTGCGGTGCGTTTTCCTCCGTCGCTCAGAGCCGCAGGCTCGTCGGCGTGCCGGGCGTCAGGCGGATGGGCACGCGCCGGACCTCGCCGCCCGCGCGGTAGAGCACCAGCGTGGCGGCGCTGTCGCCCACGGCCAGGGTGGCGGAGCGGCCCTCGACCAGGGCGTGGCGCTCGGTTTCGTTGCGGTTGGTGCCGCGGAACTCGCTGATCGTGAGCTCGTGCCCATCCGCGTCGAGCACGCCGAGCTGCTCGGCCTCCGCCGGCACCTCGAGCTCGACCTGGAAGTGGCAGCGGCGCTCGACCGCGATCACGAGCTGCTCGGCCGCGCCTCCGACGAGCTTCGCCAGCCCGCCGGCGAGCCCGCGGCCCCACTCGAGCGGGATCACGTCGTTGCCCTCGATGCGCAGGTACACGAGGTCTTTCGGCACGCGCTCGAGCGCGAAGCGTCCTTCGGCGTCGGTGGAGGTGGCTGTGGCCGTCTCGTGCTGGGTGCTGATCACGCTGCCTTCGAAGCGCGTCTCGAGCGCGTCGCACATCGGGAACACGGCCGCGTTCGGCACGGGCGCGCCGTGCGAGTCCACGATGCGGCCGGCCAGGCGCGGGAACAGTTCGCCCGTGCGCACGACCAGCACGACGTCGCGGCGCCCGGCCGCGACCCCGGGCTCGACCATGCGCAGGAGCGTCTCGGGATCCATGGCGGCCACGGTGTAGTCGCGCTCCGTCAAGCCGGTGAGCACGAAGCGGCCTTGTTCGTCGCTCTCGTCCCATGACCAGCCCGGGCCGCGGCCGGGCGCCGCGACGTCGTGCTGGTC
>JABFRZ010000039.1 GCA_013140785.1 Planctomycetota bacterium
GTGTAGCCCGATCTCGGGCCGGCGTGGAGGCGTTCTGTCCTCTATCCGCGCGGTCCCAGACGAGCCGGATCCAGGGAGAAAAAGCTTCCGAGCGAGTCCCTAAGGAACCTGGGCCAGCACCCCGCCGTCCTCGCGCCGGAACTCCAGCTGCGGGGAGCCGTCGAAGAGGGTCGCGAGCCGTGCACGCGGCTGCCCGCGCTCGTCGGCCAGCTCGAGCAAGGGCTCGCCCTCGGCCTGCAAGAGCATCCCGAGGCGTCGTGCACCGTTCGGGTCCAGCAGGATCAGGTTGGGAAGGTTGGCCGGGTCGATGCCGATCTGCCCGCGGACACGTCCCTGGCCGTCCCGGAAGTTGAGTCCGGCGCCGCCCGAGCCGAAGGCCTCGAGCGCGCCGCGCTCCCGTCCATTGACGTCGAGCACGTACACGCCAGAGGACCCGTCCTCGTGCGCACTCAGGCGCACGCCGTCCAGCAGGCGGTGGCTCGTCAGCTCCATGCGGCTGGTGTTCCTCGAGTCGATGCCCATGAAGGCGCCCGTCTTTCCGTCCTGGCCGCGCAGGAGCAGCGAGGGGCCGTTGGTCGTGAGCAGCGCCGAGGATTGTCCATTGCGGAGGCTGAGCATCGGGTTGCCCTTCGAGTCGAGCTCGAGGGTGGCCTTTTCGCTGCCATCCGGCGCGAGCAGCACGATGCGCTCGGCCGCGAGCGTGTTCGGCACCCGCGGCACCAAGCTGCAGGCCGTCCACGCGAACAGGAAGAAGCCCGAGGCGCATGCCGCGAGCCGAAGGCGGCGGTTCTCCCGCTCCAGACGGTCGAGACGGACAAGGACGTTCTGCGCGAGGACGGGATCGGACATGGGTGCCTAGAGATGGGTTGAAAGCGTGCTGCGGAATCTCGGCGGGAGCAGGCCGCGGCAAACCTCGGACCGATTCGTCCCGCGTTCACCCCTCTGAATTCCGAGCGAAGGCGCCCGGACGCGCGGCCAGGCAGCGTGCGCTGGGCGCGCGAGGGAGTCGCGCGGGGTCGCGCCGCCCGTTCTCGTCAGGGCTTCTTGCAGTGCTCGTCGAAGACCTTGGCCAGACTCTGGGCGATGGTCTGCGGGTCGCGACCCTCGATGTCGTGGCGCTGCATGAGGTGCACGAGCTTGCCGTCCTTGAGCAGCGCGATCTGGGGCGAACTCGGCTGGTACGGCTTGAAGAGCTCGCGCGCGCGCGCCACGGCTTCGCGCTCCATGCCCGCGAAAACGGTGAACAAGTGCTCGGGTCGGTTCTTGTGCATCAACGCGAGCGCCAACCCCGGCCGTGCGCCGGCCGCGGCGCAGCCGCAGACCGAGTTCACGAAGAGCAGGGCCGTGCCCTTCTTCTGAGCGGCCAGATCGACCTCGGCGGGGGTCTTGAGCTCGGCGATCCCGAGTCGAGTCACCTCGTCGCGCATCGGCTGGACCAGGGCAGAATCGTACATGCCGCCGCCCGCCTGGGGCGGTTGTTGGTGTCGGGAGAACATGGCGCCCATTCTATCGAGTGAGCTGTGCGGCCGTCCCGGTTCGTTCTCGACGGGGGCGCTCTGCTCGTCTGGCGGCGGTGCGCCTGCCTCGAACAGCCCTGGACGGACATTTCTTCCGGGCGCGGGCTCCGGTCGGGCGACCCGTGAGGTCGATCTTCTCGACCTTGACGTTCGAGCTCTCCTCTCTCCCGGCCGTCGAGCCCGAGCCCCTACGCGGGCCGAGGCCCCTGTTCCGCCGCCGGTTGGGGCGGCTGCTGGGCCGGACGCTGTCGGGCGTGAACAACGCCTTCTTCCCGACGACACTCGGCCGCTGGCTGCACTCGCAGCTCCTTGCGAAGGTCGAGCTGCGCGTGGTCGAGGTCGAGCTGCCCGCGCCTGCAGCGCGCATCGAGTGGCCCTCGATCGCATTCCTCTCCGACCTCCACGCGGGCCACTACATGACCCGCGCGGATCTCGAGCACCTCGCTGTGCGCGTGGCCGCGCTCGAGCCCGACCTCGTGTGCCTCGGCGGAGACCTCGTCAACCACCACGAGGAGGAGCTGGAACATCTGTGGCCGGCGCTCGCGCGCTTGCGACCGCCGCTCGGCTGCTTCGCCGTGCCCGGCAACCACGACTACGTCGAGCCCGGCCAGCTCGCAGGCTGGAGTGCTCAGCTCGAGGCGCACGGTGTGCGCGTGTTGCGGAACCGCGGGGTGCGCCTCCAGCACCGTGGCGCATCCATCTGGCTGTGCGGGGTGGACGACCTGACGGAGGGCGAGCCGTGTCTCGACCAGGCCCTCAGCGGGCGCCGCAACGAGCCGACCCTCTTGCTCTCGCATCATCCGGACGTCTTCCGCGAGGCCAGCGCGCGCGGGGTGGACCTACAGCTCTCCGGTCACACCCACGGCGGCCAGATCCGCTTCTTCGGCTGGGCGCCGCTGCACCACTCGCGCTTCGGCTTCGTGGACGGCCTCTATGAGCACGCGTCTTCGCGCCTCTTCGTCGGTCGCGGGGCTGGCGTCACGGCCCTGCCGATCCGCCTCGGCACGCGCGGCGAGGTCACGCTCCTGAGACCGACATCCACTGACTGCAATGGATCGTCAGGGGGGGCGGCACGGGAAGGAGGGCGATAGGGTACGAGGCGGTCTAGCCTCGGGAACCTGCGCCCCCTTGCGCCGCCTCCTGCACATTGCGTCTCACCGCCGAGCAGCGTCAGGACTTCGCTCTCCATCCCAGAACCGGCGGCCTCCGGCGCAACGAGCCAGTTCGGCACGACGAGCCATTGCCCGAGCGCGTACAGGAGTAGCGCCGTGTACATCGGATGGCGGACCCGCGCATAGACGCCGCGCGTCACGAGCGTGTGCTGCTCGCGCACCTCGAGCGTGATCGACCAGTTCGTGCCGAGGTCGGCGTGCGAGCGCAAGCGGGCGCCGCAACGAGCCGACCCTCTTGCTCGCGCACCATCCCGACGCCTTCCGCGAGGCTAGCAGCCTGTCGGAGTAGTCCCTGCTGCGGCTTCGCGTTCTGCGCCGATGCAGCGTCGCGCTAGGAAAGCCATGCTCGGTGGCCAGGAAGGCCACCTCCGCTGTCTTTCCGTCGCGCTCCTTGCCTCGCCGCAGAACGCTTTGCCTCGCGACGGGACTACTCCGACAGGCTGCTAGTAGCTCAGGCCTCGTTCGACCAGAGCTTCTCGCGTTCGTGCTCGAGCTCCCATAGGACCTTGCGCAGCAGCGCGGGGCCCTCGTCGGAGGAGAGCAGGATCGAGTCGAGGTTGAGCTGGCACACCGAGCACACCGGACGTGAGCCGCGGTAGCTCATGATGTCCACGCGCGGATCGAGCACCACGTCCTCGATCCCGTACTTCTCGGCGTCGATGGGCGTGCCGTCCTCGTGGAAGCCGAAGAACGCCTTGACCTCGGCCGGCGTGCGCCTGCACAGGAAGCATCGATCCTCGTTGCCGGCCCGCTCGAGAGCCGCGAAGTAGTGCTGGAACTGGCGATCCAAGGTCATCATGCCCCCCCGATAGCCAGGCTCGCACACCGGGTTTCAGGGGATTTCGTGCGCCTACGATAGACGAGCACGGCGTCGGCGCGATCTTCAAACGGCCGCGCGCGTCAGCGCGGCGTCCGCCGCAGGCTCAGCACCGCCTCGCCGCCGCGCGCGCGTCGCCACGAGCTGCACGAGGCCCGTTCCCAGGGCCGGGCGCAGCTCCTCGAGCTCCTTCTCGACCGCAGGCCCGCTGGCCTCCGCGGCCAGTACCGCCACCCCGCGGCCAGAAACGGTGCGCGCCAGGGCGCGAACCGCCAGACCGGAGTGGCGGCCGACCTCGGCGATTTCCTCGCCCACGAGCTCGGCCGCATCGTGGCGCAGGCGTTCGAGCAGCAGCTCGCCGCGGGCCTCCTCGGCCAGACGCGGGAAGTCCGGGCGGATGAACTCCTCGAGCACGCGCGCTCCGCGCCCGGCCTCGATCAGCGAGATGTGCGGCTGCACGTGCCGGAAGTGGAAGGCCACGAAGCGGTCGGCGATGCGATAGACGCCACGCCGCGAGCGCAACGGATCCGGATCGGTGAGTGGGACCTCGCGCGCCACGAGGCGCAGCTCGCGCAACACGTGCAGGTACTTGTTGGCGGTGGGGGAGTCCACGCCCACCGCCAGGGCCACGTCGCCGACGCGTTCCGCGCCGCGCGCGACGGCCGCCAGGATCGAGTTGTAGGTGCTCGGGTTGGTGAGCTCGGTGTGCAGCAGGTAGTGCACCTCGTCGAACAGGTAGCCCTCTGGGCGCAGCATCTCGCGCAGGAGGTTCTCTTCCAGCGTGACGCGCTCGTCGAAGCGCCCGAGGTAGGCCGGCATCCCGCCCACGATTCCGTAGGCGAGCAGCGCCACCTCGCGCTTCCACGTGCGGAAGAAGCCCAAGGACTCGCTGGGCGCGAGCGGCTCGAGGCGGCGCTGCCCGGTGCGCCGTCCGAAGAGCGGCGAGCGTTCGGCCAGGACCTCTTTCTCCATGAACGAGACCTGGCTGCCGCACAGGACCAGCATCAGGCTCGAGCGCTTCCCGCGCAGATCCCAGAAGCGCTGGATCAGGGACGGCAGGCCGGGGTTGGCCTCGCACAGGTACGGGAACTCGTCGAGCACCAGCACGAGGCGCTCGGAACCCGCGCGCTCGGCCGCGAAGGAGAGGGCCGCGGTCCAGTCGGGGAACTCGATGCTGCCGATCAGGGGATCGCCGAGGGCCTCCTCGAGCACCTTGCGGAAGGCGCGCAGGTTGTCCTTGTCGCGCACCTGCGCCGCCAGGAAGTAGGCCGCCCGCCGACCGAGGCAGAGCTGCTG
>JABFRZ010000445.1 GCA_013140785.1 Planctomycetota bacterium
GCTCCTGCCGCTCCCGTTCGGCGTGCGCTTCCGCGTCCACGGCCTGCAGCCGGGCCGCGTCCTCGCCAGCGTGCAACCGGGCGAGGGGCTGGTGATGGACCCGATCCGGGTGAGCAAGCTCGAAGGGATGCAGGCGGAGTCCTTCGAGGTCGGCTCACGGCGCGCGCTCGAGCTCGCGCTCGTCGCGCACCTCGGGTCGGGCCGGCCCTTGGTCGTGCACCCACACCGACGGGACGGCCTCGCTCGTGAACACCCGCCCTGGACTCGGCGAGGAGCACGGCGCGGGCCGGATGCTCACGCTGCCGCACGGAAGCTACGACCTGTGGGTCCAGCTCACGACCGACGAGGCGCCCGCGGGGCTGGCCGGGAGCACGAGCGTCGACTTCGATCCCGGCCGGCTGGATCCGATTGCGATCGAGCTGCTCCCGGCCGCGGCGATCTCCGGCGTGCTGCGGGATCGGGCGGGAGCTCCGCTGCCCCACCGCGTCCTGAGCTGGACCTCTGACCCCTGGCCGCTCGGCGGCCAGCAGGCCGCGCTGTACGGCGCGACCACGGACGCGCAGGGGGCCTTCACGCTGCTCGCGGTTCCCGCGCGGACGCCGCTGCGCGGCGCGCAGCCGGGCACGGACCTGAGTCCCTTCGAGCCCGGGCCACACGAAGGCATCGAGCTCGTGTCGAGGCCATGATTTCGTTGCCGACCAGGCGATGGCCACTACACGTGACGTGGCGTAGCCGTTCGAAGCCTGGCGCTCCCGTTGCATCACGATAGATTCGCTGAGGTCCCTCCTTCCACCACCTAGACATGAAACCGTCTTACCGTTTCTCGCTCACCACGATCCTCCTGGGCGCTGTCCTCGTCGGCCGCGGGCTCGCGACCGAGACGGGCCAGCCCGGCCAACCCCTCAGCCAGATCTACCCGGGTCCGCTCGGCTACGCGAACTTCGGCAAGATCGTCTCCGGCGAGTTCACGGGCGACCTCAAGCGCGACGCCGTCTTGATGGACGGAACGCGGCCCGTGCTGGTGGTTGCGCCCGAGACCTTCGAGAGCGCGATCACCGTGCGTCCGATCGCCGATCCAACCGCCAACGACATCGCCGTCCTCGGCGGAGCCCTCGCGGACCCCGACAAGGACTGCATCCTGACGGTGAGCTCGGCCGGCCTGGAGCGCTACGAGCGCGATTCGGCGGCCGGCACCTGGAACGTCGTGACGATCCGCGGCTCCACCACGAGCTGGAACAACGCGCGCCTCGTCGCCGTGGGCCAGGTCGACGGCGTGGGGCGGCCCGACATCGTCGGCATCGCCGCGGACGGCCGCACCGTCATGATCGAGTACGGCAACGTCGACGGCACCTACACGGCGGGCCCCGTCTTCCAGGCCCTGGCAACCGACATCACGGACATCTGGCTGCTGAACTGGCGCGAGACCTCGCTCGCGGGCGCGTGCGAGATCGCGCTGAACTGTCCCCTGGGCCTCGTGGTCCACAACAGGAACGGACTCGCCCTCGACGGCTTCGCGTGGAGCCAGGCGCCCATGTACGGCGCGGTGATCACCTACGCTGGCACGCTGGTGCAGCGCCTGGGCCTGGTGTCGGAGAGCGGCGGTCAGGACGGCCTGATGGTGTACGGCGACACGGTGACGGAGCCCAACCTCTGGCTCGGGGCGCTGGGTGTCGTGTCGGTCGCCTCGGGCGACGCCGACGGGGACGGCAACAGCGAGCTGTTCCTGAGTGTCACCTCGCAGAACGCCTTCAAGAAGCTCGAGAACCTGGCGCCTGCGTCACCGAGCTTCGACGCCGCCCACATGACCGGGTTCCCCTACGGTTCCGGGCGCAATCCCGCCGCGAACCACGCCGGGCTGGCGCCGGGCGACTTCGACTCGGACGGGAAGCTGGACGTCCTGGCTCCGGCTCAGGGATCGCCCAACATCGGCGTGTACGGATCGGTGGAGCTCGTCAACGTCGAGAGCCAGGTGGTCGCCGGCTGGCGCGCGAGCATGAACCAGGTGACGTACATCATCAGCTCGAACTCAGTCCGGTTCCGATTCACGCGGCCGATGACCGTCCTGGACCCGGGGAACACCACGCTCGGCATCCAGATCTACCGCACACCTCAGCTGGGCGCGGGAACGCTGCGGATCCCCTACTTCAGGGATTCCATTCCCATGCCTGATCCGGACGGATTGCAGTTCAACTCCATCATCGTCCCGATGCCCGCCGGCTTCTCGCTCGCGACCTCGACGGACCTGTTCTCCTTCGTCGTGCGACAGGCCCAGCGGAACCCGACCACTGGGGCCGTGCTCGACATCGCGCCGGCCATGACCGCGATCTTCACGCCGGATCCGAACGTCGACACGATCTTCCAGCTCCCGAAGACGCTGCTCGTCGTGCCGGCGATGACCGATCCGTCCTCGAGCCCGTCCTGGGGCGGCATCAGCATCGGACCGACGGTTCCGCACATGGACGAGGAGGTCGAGCCAGAGGACAACGATGATCCCTGATCCGAGGTGAGGCTGGCGCTCGCCTCCGCTAGGGGGCGAACAGCGCTTCGTGCCCGAGCCCCACCACGACCATCGAGGCGTGGTGGAAGGGATCGGCGAAGTCCTTGTCGCGAGCAAGCTCCGCGCGGGCCTTGCGCATGGCCTCGGCGGGCGCGTCGCCGCGCAGCAGCGCGGCATGGAAGAGAATCGAGATCTGCCGCGCCGATTCGACGTCCAGGTCGTAGGCACTCTGGACGACAGAGCGCGCACGCTCGCCCGCGGCGAGGAACGCGCCCGCCAGGTCGGCCGCACCCGCGTCTCCGCGGCGCTTGGGCGCTCGCCCGGCGCCGCACACCGTCAAGAGGACGAGCGGGGGCGTGTCCAGGTGCGCGACCTCCTCGGCGCCGAAGAACGTCTCCCCGCCGTCGGCGTTCCCGAGCAGCATCCCCGCGGGTCGCTCGCGGAGCGGATCATGACGTCCGTGGGCCAGGATCTGAAGGACGCGCACCGACGAGAGCGTGCGCTTCAGCGTATCGACGCCCGCCTGCGGACCGAGGGCGATGTGCCTTGAACTCGAGGGGTACGCAGCCACCATGTCCGTGACCTCCGCCTCGGAGAGCGGCGTCGCGAGCTCGAGCGACGGCGAGAGCAAGAGCACGGATGGCGCAGCAGGGCCCGCCGAGCGCAAGGGCTCGCGCGCGCGGCCGGCGAGGCGGACGCCGACCGCCAGCGAGGGCAGGCGCGCGATCGCGCACGTCCTGCCTAGGTACGCGCCATCGAGCATCAAGGCCTCGAACGGCACAGGACCGAGTAGGTCCTCGCCCACGATGGTCCAGCGCGGGAACTCCCGCAGCCGCGCGCAGACTCCGGGCGGGAGCAAGGACTCCTGTAGCTGAGCGAGGGCCTGCGTGCGCTCGCCTTGCTTCCACTCGGCTCCTGAGTCCGGGAGTGCCCGCCGCAGGGTACGCTCGGCCTCGAAGCGGGCGATCTCGACCAAGTCCGCCGCGGGGAGCGGCACGTACTCCACCGAGTCCCGCCGCACGATGAAGAGGTGCGTACGGTTGGGCGCGGGGAAGTACACGAGCAGCACGTGGCCCGGGATCGGAGCGAGGAGGGTCTCGCGGACCTCGGTCAGCGAAACGGCTGGCGCGACGAGCTTGCGGGCGAGCGTGCTGGTGCCCTCAACCGCGAGAAGGCGCGCCAAGGCGCGCTCGATCCCCGCGGAGCCCTCGTCGAGGCGCATGTCGAGGCGCATGAGTTCGCTCACGAGCGCTTGATGGTCGGCGTACTGCAGCGGGCCGTAGCCCCCGGGCCGCAGCTCGCGGTGTCCCCATTCCCCGACGAGGAGCCCTAGCGTTCGCGCGAGCCCCTCGCGCATGGCCTCGAGCGATTCGCGAGTCGTCGCGCGATCGTTGCGCTCGAACATCAATCGCGCGGAAAGCGCCGACCAGGTCACGTGCATGGGGAGCGCGGCACGGCCTTCCAACGGCCCCATCGCCTCCGCGGCGGCGGCGATTCCCTTCTCGGCCGCCTCCCAATCGGAGCGGCGCAAGGCGAGCTCGGCCAGGTCCAGCTCGGGCAAGACGCGGTCGAGGCCGGACAGCTCGGGGTTGGCAAGCGCCTCCTCCAGAGTCACACGCGCGCGCTCCGCGTCCTCGGGCTTCGTACGCCCGGACTCCTTGAGCCCGCTGCCGAGCCGCGTCAACAGGCGCGCTCCCTCGCCGGGGAACTTTGCATAGACCTCGCCTTGGAGAGCCTCCGTCACCAAGCGCTCGAGCCCGACGTAGTCCTCCATGGTGAGGAGCACGCGTGCCTCTATCTGGTTCGCGAAGATGCGCTCGCGGTCGTAGTTCTCGTCGGCCGCTGTGCGCGGCGGGATGAACCACTGGGCTCGGGACACCTGCATGTTGGCGAGATCGACGAGGCCCCAGTCGACGTAGAGCATGGCCCGCTGACAGGCGAGGTAGCAGGCGAGCTGACCGCAGCGCTCGGCCCGGCGCGTCTTCTCGTCGATGCCGGCGAGCAGATGTTCGGCCGCCGCGAGGTCTTCGTTCGCCGCGGAGACTCGCCCCTGGGCCTGGTGGTAGTTGGCGCGCGAGAGCCACAGCGTCGCCTGCAGGCTCCTCGGCCGGATCGTCGCCAGCGTCTCGTCGAGCACGGCCAGGGCGGCGTCGAACTCGCCCTTGGTGGCGAGCTCGCCCCCGCGCGCGAGGGCGGAGCTCACCTTCTTCGCGTACGCGTTGAACTCCGCCGCGGCGTAGGCCGGAGCGGAAGGCCCGGCCACAGGCTCTTGCCGCAGAGCGGCGAGTGCACCCGGCGCGCCCC
>JABFRZ010000180.1 GCA_013140785.1 Planctomycetota bacterium
GAGTACGTTTCCGGGCCGCTCGAGTCGGCCTCGCTCTCCGACCTGCGCCGCATGCTGGCCAGCAACGTCGAATCGGCCTTCGTCTTCTTCGGAGCCGCGCGTCCCGCCTTGCGCGCCGCACGCGGCCGGGCGGTGTTCTTCGGCACGAGCGGCCTGCCCGGCTTTCGCGCGCGCCGCACCACCGCCGCCTACGCGGCCGCGAAGAGCGCGCTGTTCGTGCTGGTGAAGGCCTGGGCGCTCGAGGAGGCGCCCCACGGCGTGACGGTGAACCTGGTCTCGCCCGGTCACGTGCCGCACGAACACGCGCACCCCGACACGCTCGACGCCGAGCTCCTGGGCAAGATCCCGCTCGGCCGTCCGGGCACGCCCGCGGACGTGGCGCGCGCGGTAGCCTTCCTGTGCTCGGACGAGGCCAGCTACACGACCGGCACGGAGCTGCTGGTGAGCGGCGGCTGGATGCTGTGAGAGCGTGTCGGAAAAACCGCTACTGCGGCTTCGCGGGCGGGGCGGATGCTTCGTCAGGCTCGGCGAGACGTGCTCGGCGGCCATAGAGGCCGCCTGCGCCGCCTCGCTGTCGCCTTCCTCGCCTCCGCGCCGCCCGCTTCGCCTCGCAACGCGGTTTTTCCGACACGCTCTGAGTGGCGCTACGGCGCGCCCTGCGCCGCACCCAGCGTCAGCATCGCGTAGCTCGTGGCCAGCACCGGGTTGCCCTCGAACCAGCGCGGCGAGTTCTCGTTGAGCCACGAGCCATCCGCGCGCTGCATCGCGACCAGACGCCCGCACAGCTCCTGGCGCCAGGCGTGCGCTGTGCCGGCAGCGTCGGTGAGCGCGTCCTCGCCCAGGAGGTCGAGCGCCTTCGCCATCGTGTAGAAGTAGTAGAAGAGCCCCTGATACGAGGCCGCCGGGTCGTCGCTCGCCTGGAAGCCGGGGTTCACGTCGAGGGTGTAGTTCTCGCGCAGCCACTTCCACACGGCCTGCACGCGCGCGTCGTCCTTCGAGAGCCCCGCGAAGAGGTAGCCCTTGAGGAGCGCGTAGCTCATGGAACCATAGGAGCGCGGCACCTGCTTGCCGTCGGAGAGCGTCACGAAGCCGGCCTTCGACTCGCCCGGCGCATAGCCCGCGCCGCCGTCGTTGCCCGCGGCGATGGTCTTGCCTTCGGCCACGAGCACGAGGTCGTTCGACTCCGAGCGATTCTGGCAGCGCTGCAGGAAGGCCAGCGCCTTCTGGAAGGCCGGGTCGCTCGCGGGCGTGCCGGCCGTGTGCAGCGCCTCGAGCGCCATCTGCAGGTTGGAGAGGTCGGGGCGCTCGTCGCCGCCGTAGCCCACGCCGCCGTAGTAGCGGTCACCCGCGGAGTAGCCCTCGGCCTCGTCGGCTTGCAGGACCTTCAGGAACGCGCTCGCCTTCTGCACGCGCGCCTGATCGGCCGCGCGCCCGCCCTTCACTAGCGCCAGGATCGCGGCCGAGGTGACGTAGTTCGCGAGCTGACCCGCGTGGATCGAGCCGTCGTCCTTCTGCAGCGACACGAGATAATCGAGCCCATCGGTGATGGCCGCCTGCAGCGGCGCGGGTCGCGGCTCGGGCACGCTGAGCAGTGCGCCCACGGCCATGGCCGTGATGCCCGCGTCGCGCTTGCCGTCGAAGCCCCAGCCGCCCTCTGCAGCAGCACCGATCCGGTTCGCGAGCAGGTAGTCGGCGCCGCGGCCCAGCGACTGCGTCGCCTGTGCGCGTTGCGCGGCGTCGAAGCTCGGCAGTGGCTTCGCGACGGTGGGGGCCTTCTTGCCCTCTCTAGAACGGAGCTCGGAGTGGCACCATGCCAGGTGCTCGAGCTGCGTCGCGCTCTCGACCACGCTCCCGAAGGAGCCGTCCGATCTACGCGTGACGAGGATCGAGCGCGCGATGTCGGCGACCGCCTGGGGCGCGAGCTCGTCGTGCTTCCAGACCTTGGCGCCGCCAGGCACGCGCTGCACGGGCTCGCTCACTCCGAGCGCGAGCAGGGCCCGCACCGCGGCCTGGGTCGTGTCTTCGTCCCCGAAGGTGCCGTCGGCGCGCTGGGCCGCGAGCAGCTTCGCCAGCGGCTTCGCCACGAACGGCCCATCGCTCGCGCGGTACTTGCGTGGGCTCGCGGCCAACGCGAGCAGTGCCCAGGCATCCTCGGCCACGCCCCCAAAGCTCTCCTTGGCCGGATCGAAGCGCGCGCGCAGCCAGTGCAGCGAGCGGTCGATCTCCTCCTCGAGCAGCGCGCTCGTGATCGGCTTCGTCGGGTCGAAGGCGGGAACGGTGGAGCTCGGCTCCTGGGTCAGGAAGGAGAGGGCGGCGAGGAGGAGGGGGGCGAGCATGGGTGCCATGAGTGTACGGGGCGAGCGAGCGCCCTCGCGCGTGAGCCTTGTTCGGCGGGCGGTGGTTGCGCGTGCGGGCCAGCTCGTAGTCTTCTGGCCGGCGCAGTCACGGAAACACGCCCATGAGCCACTCCAGCCACTCCTCCGCGGGCTTCATGCCCCTCTCGATGCCGCGCCGTCCGAACGACGAGCTCCTGGCGCGCGCACGCGTCTTCCGCGAGACGCTCGCCACGCGCCGCAGCGTGCGCGAGTTCGCCAGCGAGCCTGTGCCGCTCGACGTGCTCGACGAGTGCATCCGCGCCGCCGGCTCGGCGCCCTCCGGCGCCAACCGCCAGCCCTGGACCTTCGTGCTCGTCAGCGACCCCGCCACGAAGCACGCCATCCGCGTGGGCGCCGAGGCCGAGGAACGCGAGTTCTACGAGCGCAAGATCACCGACGAGTGGCGCGCCGCGCTCGCGCCCTTCGGCACCACCTGGGAGAAGCCCTTCCTCGAGACCGCCCCGGCCCTGATCGCCGTCTTCCGCCACGCCTACGATCTCGAGGAGGGCCAGAAGAAGACCAACTACTACACGGTCGAGTCGGTCGGCATCGCCGTCGGCTTCCTGCTCGCCGCGCTCCATCACGCTGGCCTCGCCACGCTCACGCACACCCCGAGCCCGATGGCCTTCCTGGGCGAGATCCTCGGCCGGCCCGTGAACGAGAAGGCCTTCGTGCTGCTGCCGGTCGGCTACCCAGCGGCAGATTGCCGCGTGCCCGCGCTGCAGAAGAAGTCGCTGGACGAGATCCGCGTGCGGCGGTGAGTGCTTCCCCAGTGCTCGTCCAGGGGCCCGGCTCCGCTGCGGGGCCCGTTCGACCGTCTTGGTGTTGTCGCGAGCGATGGGGGAACGCGCTCGCACTCGGTCAGCATCGGAAAAGAAACGAAGGCCCGAGCTTCGTCACGGCGATGCGATGCGGGCCTGGCTGGTCGATGAAGACGCCAAAGAGGAGAAGGCCGTCACCCCAGCCGCACCGCCGTGCCGTACGCCAGCATCTCGGCCGCGTCGTCGCCGATGTCGCTCGACATGAAGCGCAACCCGACGATCGCGTCGGCGCCGCGCGCGCGGGCTTCCTCGACCATGCGGTCGAGGGCTTGCTCGCGCGATTCGGCCAGGAGCTTGGTGTACTCGGTGACCTCGCCGCCGACGAGGTTCTTGAGCTTGGCCAGGACGTCGCGGCCGACGTGGGCCGAGCGCACGGAGCTGCCGCGTACGAGTCCGATCGTCTCCACGATCGTGCGCCCGGAGACTGCGTCGGTGGTGGAGAGGATCATCGCTGGACCTTTCGATAGGGATCGAGCGGCAACGTGCGCAGGCGCGCGCGCAGCGTGGCGCCGAGGAGCAGCGCGCCGCCGAGGAGCAGCGCGGGGACGAGCAGCTTCAGCGCGAGCGGCGCATCCGAACGGAAGAGCTGCCACAGACCAAGGGCCGAGAGTCCCAGGAATCCGACGATGAGCAGGGTCCAGCCGAGCCCGAGCGCAGCGCGTTGCACCGGATCCTTCGCCAGCGCCGCCCACTCGTGATCCATCGGTTCCTTGGGCGCGGCCGCGCGTGCCAGGAGCTCGAGCTCCTTCAGCTCGCTCACCTCGCGCCGCAGCTCGGGACTCTGGCCCAGGCGCGACTCGAGCTCGGCGCGCCCCTCCGCGCTGAGCTCGCCATCGACGTAGGCCATGGCCAGCAACTCGTCCCGCGTGGGTTCGCGCTCGTTCCTCATGGCTGCTCCTTGGGCGGATGCGTGCTGGTGGGCGCGCCCTCTTCGAAGTAACCGGCGAGTGCCGCGCGCAGGCGCGCGCGCGCGTGGAACAGACGCGACATGACCGTGCCCTCGGGGATCGCGAGCACGCGCGCGATCTCGCAGTAAGAGAGCTCCTGGAAATGGCGCAGGCCGAGGATCTCGCGGTCGCGCGCCGAGAGGCGCTTGAAACCCTGCCAGAAGACCGTGCGGCGCTCCTCGTCACCGAGGCCGTCGGTGGGCGCGGGTGCCTCGGCGTCGGCGATCTCCCAGTCGGGCTCGCCGTCTTCGCGCCCACCCGAGAGCGAGCTCTGCCGCAGGCGCTTCGAGCTGCGCAGGAAGCTGAAGCAGGTGTTGCGCAGGATGCGGTGGAACCACGGCAGGAACGGTTCGCCGTCGCGGTAGGTGTCGCGCGCGCGGTAGGTCTTGAGGAAGGCTTCCTGGGCGAGCTCGAGCGCGTCCTCGCGCGAGCCGACCCAGGCGCGGGCCAGGTGGAAGGCGCGGATGCGCAGGGCCCGGGTGAGCTCGTCGAAGGCCGGGCGGTCGCCGTACTTCGCGCGCGTCATCCAGGCGCTCGCGCGGGCTTCCATCGCGCCCTCGTACTCCGCGCCCGCGCGGCTCTTCAGCGGGAGATCGTCGAAGTTTTCGGCCAAGCAGGGAGCCCTATTGCGCCGCCAGGGAGAGGACGTGCCGGGC
>JABFRZ010000251.1 GCA_013140785.1 Planctomycetota bacterium
GCGGTAGTGCGGCTGCCATTGCTGAATTGGAAGCCCTGCACCTCGACCGGCGCGCGCGTCGTGGCCCAAGCGCGCACCTCGAGCACGCCCGCGCCCGCGTCGCGCGCCGCGTCGGTGAGCTCGTAGGAGGCCTCGAAGTTGATCGGGTCGCTCGGCAGACAAGCCTTGCGGAGGTACACGAGCTGCGCGCGCAGGCGCTGCTTCATCTCGTCGGCCGAGCCGCCGGGCGGCAGCTCCTCGCCGGCACGAAGCGCGGACTCGAAGCGCGCGAGCTCGGGCTCGAGCGCCGCGAACAGCCCGTCGAGCCAGTCCGAGCGCAGCATTCGGCCGAGGTGCGTGAACAGCGCCTCGTAGTAGCCCGGGCTCTGGGCGAAGACGGCGGCGATGCCCGTCGCGCGCCACGGTACCGGGTCGCGTCCGGCCGCGTCCTGCGCGGCGCAGTCGAACAGGATCGGCTCCAGGCGCGCCTGCACCGGGTCGCGATAGAAGCGCATGTTGTGCCAGGCGAGCGAGTGCTCGGACTGGAACACCGTGAGCAGCGCGTGCGCAGTCGCCAGCCGATCGACGTCCATCAGGTCCTCGAGCGCACGCCCACGCAGCTCGTCCAGTGCTTCGAGCACGCGCCTTCGGTCACTCTCGGGCTGGTCGGCCAGGGCCAGCGCGCGCAGCGCCTTCATCTGCTCGAGCGCCGCGAGCAAGGCACGGTTCAGGTCCTCGCTGCGCGACAGGCGTTTCTCGCCGAAGGCGCGCACCTCGGCCGGATCGAGCGTGTGCGCGCGCTCCGTCACGCGCGAGGCGAAGCCGCGCACGCCCTTCGAGGGGATGCTGCCCTCGTCCAGCAGCGCCGACCACAGCACGCTCTCGTCCCACACCACGATCGGACCCTCGCGCCGGCCTTGCGCCTCGAGCAGCTCGCGCTCGAAGTGCTCCTCCAGGAAGTACACGCCCAGCGCGTGTCCGTTCTGCACCACGTTCAGGAAGGTCGAGCGCGGCACCAGCACGCCCTCGCGCCGAGCGGCCGCGTGCACCAGCCACTCCCACAGGTATCCGCGCGTCTTCGGCGCCTGGATCGAGAACTCGCGCATGCCCTGGAAGGAGCCGCGCGCGAGACGGATGCGGTACGACCAGCGCGTCCCTTCGACGTGATCGGTCCAGTCGCCCTTGATGCGCAGCTCGGCCGCGAGCCTCTCTCCCTCGAAGACGAGCTCGGCCGGCACGGTGTCGGCGTCGGTCTGCGTGATGATGCCGCGCTCGAGCGCGGCCGCGCGCACGCGCTGCAGCACGGCCGCCGAGCTCTCGGGGATGACGAGCTCGATGGTCGCGAGCCCGTTGGCAGGCGGCGCCTCGCCCGGCGAAACCGGCACCAGCGCGGGGAAGGCTGCACGCGGCGGACTCGCGCCATCCGGCTCGAACCAACGCGACGGCCGCGCCAGCGCGCCGATCGCGATCCCGACCGCCAGGATCCCGAGCCCGGTCCAGGTCCCGCTCGTTCGTTCCCGTTTGGACAGCATCGCGTGGCGCGGGCGTCAGCTCGCGTCGGTTCAGTCGAGCCTGGAGCTAATCAAGCCTGGTTTCAATCAAGCCTGCTTTCAATCAAGACTGTTGCCTTCGACCACGCTGATCGAGCTGCCGGGCAGGACCTTCTCGAGGCGCGTGAGCAGCGGGCCGACCGCCTCGGCGCGTTCCAGGTCGAGCACCAGCGTGGCGTTGAAGTTGGCGCCCTCGCAGTCGATGCGGCGCAGATCCACGCGCGTCGAGCCTTCCCCGGCCGTGTCCAGGACCTCGCGCAGCACCGACTCCGTGCTCGCGCCCGCTCGCGCCGCCAGCGTGCCGGACAGGTGCAACAAGAGGCGCGGCGGCAGCGCGCTCGTTCGCCCGAGGCTGAGGAGGCTCATGTACCCGAGGATCACGGCGAAGATCACGCCCGTCAGGCGCGGTTGGTTCGCGCCCATCCCGAGCCCGAGCCCGATCGCGAGGAACAGGTAGGCCAACTCCTCGGGCTCCTTGATCGGCGTGCGGAAGCGGATGATCGAGAGCGCACCCACCAGGCCGAGGGACAGGGCCAGCGAGCTCTGCACCACCGAGATCACGAGCATGGTGGTCGCCGCCACGAACACGAACACGCGCGAGAACTTGCGCTTGTTCGAGAGCACCGGCGAGAAGCGCAGGTAGTGCCACACCAGGACCTGCCCCAGGATCAGAACCAACCCCAGGTTGACCAGCAGCGTGCGCCAGTCGGAAGGATCGAAGCTCGACTGGAGAAAGGAATTCTGGGGCACGGGCGCGGGTAGCTCGGGTTCGTCAGTGGCCGACGGCGGCTCAAGATACCCGGCGCCGCGCGCTCCTCACAGCTCGATGCGCGCCGTCAGCGGACCGCTCGCGGTCCAGGTCAGCCGCGCCGCGGCGGGCTGGCCGGCGCGCGCGAAGCCGTAGTCGCCCACCGGCAGGGTCAGGGCGAGGCGTCCGGTCGCATCCGTGCGCAGGTGGCGCCGGAGGTGGTGCCAACCGCCGTCGTGCGCGACGAAGAGCGCGACGTCCTGGCCAACGAGCGGAGCTCCTGAGCTCGCATCGACGCAGGCGAGCTCGCCCGCGACGAGATCGACGGACACGAGCGCGCTCCTCGTCTGACCCGCGCTGACCTGTAGCGGCGCCGCGGCGAGGGTGCTCCAGCCGTTGTCGATGTCCTCGACCAGCAGACGATAGGTGCCCGGGAACACGGGGAGCCGTGCGTGGCCAGCGAGGTTGCTCAGCGTGCGCGAGTGCTCGAGCTCGACGGTGTCGATCAGGTCCAGCAGCGCGACCTTCACACCGACCGCGGGCGCTCCATCGACGAGCACATCGACCGAGACCTCACCGGGGAAGCTCGCCGCGACGTCGAAATCGGCCCGCGCAACCGCGCCCTCGACCAACTCGACGCTGCCGAGCGGCAGCCCGCCCGCGATTCGATCCCCCTGTGAGTAGCTCCCGCTCAGGAACTCTTCGGGCAAGAGCAGCGTGAGCTCGGCCAACCCGGCGGCGAACGGGCCGAGCTCGAAGCTGCCATCGCTCGCCAGCGCCACCCGGTCCGGATCGGGATCGAACATGCCGAGAGCCGAGTTGGAGCCTTCGACCCACCCCGATACGCGCAGCCCAGGGCATCGGCCGCCCGGCGGAAGCGCGACGTGGCCTCGGATCAAGGCACCCGCCGGCAAGACGAGCTCGACGCCCGCGCACTGCTCGCCCTCGGCCACGTTCATGCTCTCCGTCGCCGCGTCGAGCGCGCCGCGGTAGGTGTAGAGCGCGTAGGTCCCGGCCGCTGGCAGCTCGAAGCGGAACGCGCCGTCCTCGTCCGTGCGCCTGCGCGCGAGTTCGCGGCGCGCGCGCGTGGCGTCGGAGAAGAAGCCGTTCTGCACGACGATGTGGCTGGCCGGCGAGTCGTCTTCCATGGCTGGCGCGAGGAGCAGCACGTCCGCGTCTGCCACGGGCGCGCCCGTCGGTCTCCGGACGCGGCCGGCGAGCGCTGCCTGAGCTCCGAAGACGAACGACAAGGCGCGCGTCTCGTTCGCATGCAGCCCCTCGACTTCGCGCGTGCGCGCGCCGAGCCCAGCGATGCTCACCGCGATCGTGTAGTCGCCGGCCACCAAGCCGTCGAGGCGCCCGCCAGCCAAGGGCGTGGTGCCATTGCGCAAGCGGAAGCGCGTCGGGAAGAAGTTCACGTTGCGAATCGTGGCATCGACCCTGTAGAGCGGCAGAGCGCTCCCTCCTTCGTCGCGCACGTCGAGCACCAGCACGGAGCTGCCGACCAGCTTGGCCTGCACCGCCGTGCCCGGAGCGATCCCCGTCTGGCTCCAGGGCAGGAAACGCGGATCGTCGATCGTGAGCGTGTACGCGCCCGGCGCGAGGCCATCGAAGGCAAGGTCTCCGCGCGATGGATCAGCGCCGGGCGTGCGCGCCTCGATTTCGACGCCGGAAAGACGGATGGAGTCGCGCTCGGGTCGCAGCGGGTAGAAGTGCCGCGTCGAGAGGGAGAGCGTGATGCGCTCGAGATCGGGGCCGCCGTAGACCAGGTCCTGCACCACGGTCTCGCCTGGCACGACCACGACTTGCGGGCCATCGATCCTGGCGCTGCCCTTGCGCCACGCGGTGAGTTGCACGCGCCCGGGCGCCAGGTCCTCGAGGCGAAAGGCCCCGGATTGCGGATCGACCGTGGCCTGCTCGACAGTGGGTTGGCGCGCGGTGGGCGCGTGGTTCAGGTTCGCGGAATGGCCGTTGGCGGACACCCTGAATGTCTCGCCCGAGATCGGCGTGCCGTCCGCAGCCAGCAGGCGGCCCTGGATAGCCCCGCCCCGCAGGAGTTCGACCTCGCCCAGGTCTCTCACATCGCCCGCGAAGAGCTCGTTCAAGTCACGCCTCTCGCGCGCGAAGCCCGGGCGCTTGGCCACGAGCTCGAAGGTGAAGGCGCGCGGCGGCGCGAATAGCAGCCCGAAGCGGCCCGCGGCATCGGTCACGGTGCCCTTGTCCTGCCAGTCTTCGGGCTCTCCGAATTCCATGTAGCGCTCGTCGTTGAAGGCCCAGCCTTCGAGCATCACTTCCAGCCCCACGGCCGGAGCTCCGCCCGGCAGCAGGAATCGGCCGCGGATCTCGCACGTCCCGGCCTGCAGAACGGCGCTCGTGCCCGAGGGGCTCGCCGAGGAAGCGGCAAGCGCTGCCTGCACTCCCGGCGCGGCCGCAGGCGCTGGCGCACTCGATGTACGCGAAGAGCTCGGCGGATTCGTCGCAGGCGGCGTCGCGAGCGCGGGGG
>JABFRZ010000192.1 GCA_013140785.1 Planctomycetota bacterium
ACTCACCTGGGGGCGGAGATCCGCCGCGCTGCGACGGCTGCGTGGGCGAGGACGGCGGCGTCCCCGCGCCGCCCGCGATCGACGGCCGGACCGTGGCCGTGCTCGAAACCACGGCCGCGAATCCGGCGCTGAACGAGTGGGTGCTGCGCGGCACGATCCCGGTTCCGCCGCGCACCTTCCCGCGCAGCGATGGCCGCGATCCGTTCGTGATCCTGGACTGGGATGGCACCGCCCTCCCGACCCAGACCGAGCTCGTCTCGCGCTACGCGAACGATGCCGACGGCGCGGACGTGGTCGAGGTGATCGCCAAAGTGAGCCGTGATCCGGCCGTGACCGGCGGGGATGCGCTGCGCTTCGAGGTCGTACACGCGCCGCACCTCTCGCCCCCGGGGCCCGGCTCGATCGGGATCGAGGACCTGATGACCACCAGCGGCGTGCCCGCCAACATCCAGGCCCTGCTGAACGACCCGAACGGGATCGAGATCGCGCTCTACGACTGCTTCGGCAACCGCTACGTGTGTCGGCCGCTGGACGGCAGCGGCAGCATGCGCCTCGAGCGCCGCGGCCGCGTGACGACCGAGCTGCGCGTGTACCAGACCATGCGCCCAGAACCCTTCGTCAACGGGGCCGCGGGCACCCTGCCGCACGCACTCGGGGTGCACGCCTACCTGACGACCAGCGCGGGCGAGGAGATTCTCGGCCTCGCGCTGCGCTTCAACAACGGCAGCACCGGGCGCGACACGACCTCAGCGCTCGACGATCCGCTGGACAAGTTCTACTTCCAGAAGATCGAGCTCACGCTTCCGGCCAACCTGGTCCTGATCCAGGACTTCGACGACCCCTACCTGGGCAGCTACGTGAGCGCGGGCCAGCGCTGGGTCTGGGACCTGGTCGAGCCCATGGCGAACGGCAAGCTGCACGTCATGCGCTGGCTGAGCCAGTTCCACCGCCGCCTGTGGATCGCGAGCGGAGCGGGCTCGGGCTTCGCCGGCAACTACGCCGACGGAGTGGGCAACGCGTTCTGCGTGCGCGGGACCGACCCGATCTTCGGACACGACTACTGGTCCTGGTGGAACAAGGGCACGGCGCGTTTCTTCCCGCAGAAGTACCAGCTGCCCTCGCTCGACCACGTCGGGCTCGGCGGGCTGCGCAACCAGCTCTACAACCAGCTCGGGCAAATCCGCGAGCGCCTCCTGAACGGCACGAGCGACGGCAACTACCCGATCGCGTCAGGCGTGCTCGGCTGGGGGCACCCCTACGGCGTCTCCTACGGCGGCATGACGAGCGGCAACGAGATCTTCTGCTGGGACGGCATCACGACCGCAGCCTCGGCCTCCTACTTCGGACTGCACATGTTCCGGGCCCTGCACAGGATGCACAGCGACCGCCAGCCGAACGTGCTGATCGACGCGGACGGCGAGCCCTCCACGGTCGAGCGCTGGTGGCGCGAGAACGGCGCGCTCGACTACGTGCCCTTCGCGCACTACGTCGTGCCCTTCCTGGGCGGCAGCTATCCCGATCCGTTCGGCTTCGCCAACGCGCCGCGCTTCCAGATCAACCACGTGCAGGCGAACGGCCTCGCGCCCGCCTACGAGGTCTCGCACCTCGCCTTCGACCCGCACGATTACCAGCACCTCATCCGCTACACGCGCTCGGCCAAGGTCCTGGCGTGGCTCGGCAACGACAGCCTGGCCAAGGACGACTTGCGGCAACAGGCCGAGATGTTCCACCTCTCGTACCACACCTGGCGCAACGACGTGTACGGCGGCTTCATGGGCTCGGGCCTGCTCTGCCACCGCGCCGTGGCCAACGCCAACCCCGGCAAGGGCGGACCGTTCGGACGCGGCGAAGCCTGGGGCCTCGACTGCGCGGTCGCGGCCTATTCCCTGGCCGATCCGGGCTGGCGCGCCGTCAAGAAGCCTTGGCTGGAAGACATCGTCGAGATGCTCCTGACCTCGCAGGGCGCCTGCAACGGCTTCCTGCAAGCCATCGTGAGCAACAAGGCGGTGGAGGGCAGGTACCGCGCGCGCCAGCAAATCGAGCAGTCGATCACCGAGAACGCGCTGCAGGGACTACGCGAGAGCGTGTTCAAGGGCGCGGACCCCGGCTACTCCGCCATGACGCGCGACGTGCTGGTGGACTCGCTCTACGGCTTCATCTCCGAAATGGCCTGGGCCCCGGGCGCGGGTCCCTACCGCTACACCGGCATCGGGCCGCTCGACATCAGCCAGCCGGTCTGGTGCTCGCGCGCACAGATGCCGAGCGACGCGCTCACGACCGGCGACATCGAGACCTTCCAGGACTGGTCGTCCTTCGCGTACGGCTTCGAGATCACCGGCGACCCGATTTTCCTCGAGCGCGCCCTGACGCAGTTCTTCAACGGGACCGACCTGCTGCTGCACCTCCGCAACGAGGGCACGAACAACATCGAGAACCGCTCGGCCCTGCTGGCCCTGATGCAGCACGAGAGCGGCCTCCTCTGAGCACGGCTGGGCGGCTTCTCCAGGCTCCGTGCCCTCTTCTGTCTCCGCGATCCTCCGCGCCCTCCCCGTCTCCGCGCTGCGTTTTCTCCGCCCTTCAAGTCTTGCTCGCCATGCAAGCGGTTCGGCGATAGAAGATCAGAACAGGGTGTAGAGGAACGGAGCGGCGATGGAGCCCGAGAGCATCACGAGGATGCCGATCAAGAGCAGCGCGATGAGGATCGGCGCGAGCCACCACTTCTTGCTGTGGCGCACGAAGGCGACGAGCTCGCGCAAGACGCCGGGCGAGCGGGACTCGGCCTCGGAAGCGAAGTCAGAGCTGCGTTTCTCGGGTGTGGGCTCGGACATGGGGAACCTCAGAATTGCTTGAAGTAGCGCGCCGGACTATCGGCCGGCCGGTGGGCGACCCAGTAGGTCCGAGCGCGGCGCTCCGACTCCTGACATCGCTCCTTCCTCTGCCGCAGGGAATCGCGGCCACCGAGACGCGTGAGGACGCCGATGGGCGTGAAGATGCCGTAGTAGACCAGCGCCAGGACGGCGTGCGACACCACCCATCCGAGCGGATACGTCACGCGAATCCAGGCGCGGAACGCGACCCGTCGCAGCGGCGGCAGCGCGTAGTAGACCAGCATGCACGCGAGGCCGATGCCCCAGACGACGAACGCGGCGTCGGGCGCGCCAGCCCGCCAGCGTAGGAGGCTGCCCAGCAGGCCAGCGAACAGCGCGAACAAGAGGCCGAAGAGGCGCAGCTCGAGACGCGTGGGTTCCTTGTGGACGTCGAGGAAGGACATGGCGCTCAGGCGTGCTCGGGCTTGCGCGCGATCATGAGGAAGAAGCCGCCCTCGCGGTAGCCCGAGACGATCGTCTGGAGCTCGGCGACGAGGTGCTCGAGCCCGCTTCCGCGCGGGCTGGGCTGGAAGAGGTTCGTCCCGACCAGCGCACCCGGGTCGGGTGTGACCGACGGGACGCCGCGCACGAACTCGAGGCCCTGCTCGTCGAACCAGCGCAGGACCTCGCCGATCGTGTGCTTCGACTCGTGCGGGTGGCGGTACTGGTCCGCGAACCAGGCCTTGCGCTTGCCCGAGCTCAGGCCGCTCTTGCGCAGGATGGGGTCGATCCACTGCGCGCGACCGCGCGTGAGGCGGAAGAGCTGCCGGCGCAAGTCGGTGAACAGGCGGCCGTAGCGGTTGTAGAGCCCGATGACGAGGTGTCCGCCGGGCTTCACGAGGGGCACGAGTCCCCTGAAGCCACCGTAGGGGTCGGCCGTGTGGTGCAGGACGCCGTTGCACAGCACGACGTCGAACTGCTCTGGCCGCAGCGCGGGCCGGAAGAGGTTCATCTGCACGAAGCGCACGCGCGCGAGGCCGTGGGCGCGCCGGAACTCGTCGCCGAGGCGCAGCGAGTTCATGCACATGTCGGAGCCGACGACGCGCCGGCACGCGGCGCCCAGGAAGTTGCTGAGCTGCCCCGTGCCGCAGCCGACCTCCAGCACGCTCGCGTTGTAGGGGATCGTCTCGTCGAGCGCGCGCGCGTATTGCCCGAGGCGCGCCTTGTCGATCAGCGCGCGAATCGAGTCGTGCTCGTCGTAGTTCGGGAAGGGCGTCTCCTCGTAGAAGGCCTTCACCATCTGGGTGACGTCCGCGGCGCTGTCGAAGGCCTCGTGCGGCCAGAAGAGCTGCGGGATGCCGTCGCTGACGGGGAAGGCGTGGGCGCAGCGCGTGCAGACGAATGTCGCGCGGTGCTGCTCGAGCTCGGCCCGGCAACACGGGGACGCGAGCTTGCCCGTCAGGATCGGGTCGGAGAGCTCTTGCGAGCACAGCTCTGCCGCGCGCGCGACGCTCGCGGGTTGCTCGTCCTTCGTCAGCACGAAATGCCCCATGCACAGGACGTCGAGCTCGGAACTCATGAACGCTTGGTAGGCATCGCGCGGCGTGCACACGATCGGATCCCAGCCGAGGTTGAAGCTGGTGTTGACCATGACCGGGCAGCCGGTCTTCGCGTGATAGCTCTCGAGCAGCCTGCGAAAGAGCCCGTGCCGCTCGGCGTCGATGGTCTGGACGCGCGCCGAGTAGTCCACGTGCGTGACGGCCGGGATGTCGGAACGCTCGCCCTGCATGCGGCCGAAGCCGCGCGCCGCGCCGTTCGCCGCGGCCGCGTCGGGGCGCCGGTGGGACTCGCGCACCGGCACGACCAGCAGCATGTAGGGGCTCTCGCAACCCTGCTCGAGCTCGAAGTACTCGTGCGCGTGTTCCGCCAGCACCGCCGGCGCGAAGGGACGGAAGCCCTCGCGGAAC
>JABFRZ010000634.1 GCA_013140785.1 Planctomycetota bacterium
GCCGCGACGAGGGCCGCACCGCCGCCGTCGTCGAGCACCGCGAGATCGAAGACCTCGTAGCTGACCCCGCCGCCGAGCGCCGCCCAGGTCGAGCCTTCCCACCTCGCGACGCGGTTCGCCGGGCCGCCGCCGGCCGTCGTGAAGGCCCCGCCCGCGTGGAGCGCCGGGCCGAAGCCGGCGTCGAAGACCTCGAGGGCCGAGACCGCGCCGTTCAGGCCCGCCCCGAGGGAGGACCAGCTCGAGCCGTCCCACCTGGCGATCCGGCTCGCACCCTGACCCCCCGCGATCGTGAAGCTGCCGCCCGCGAAGAGCGCCGAGCCGCTCCCCTCGTCGAAGACCACGAGCGCGGAGACGGCGGCGTTCAGGCCGCTCCCGAGCGCCGTCCAGCTCGAGCCGTCCCAGCGCGCGATCCGGCCCACACCCTGACCGCCCGCGCTCAGGAAGGTGCCGCCCGCGTAGAGCGCCGGCCCGCTGCCGTCGTCGAACACCGCGAGCGCGCGGACCTCGCCGTCCAGGCCGCTCCCCAGGGCCGACCAGCTCGAGCCGTCCCAGCGGGCGATGTTGTGCGCCGCCGCGCCGCCGGCGCTCGTGAAGGCTCCGCCCGCGTAGAGCGCCGGGCCGCTTCCGTCGTCGAAGACCGCGAGGGCCGCGACGGAAGCGGACGCCGAGGGAGCGATGCCGCTCCCGAGCGCCGCCCACCGGACGCCGTCCCACCTGGCGACCTTGTACGCCTCCACGCCGCCGGCGCTCGTGAAGTCTCCGCCCGCGTACAGCGCCGGGCCGCCGCCGTCGTCGAAGACGAGCAGCGCTCGCACGTCATCGTTCACGCGCCTTCCTCCGAAGGTCGGGAACCACCGCGGCTGGCAGGTCGCGAGCGGTGCGAGCACGAGCTGGCCGACGCTCGTGACCGGCGATAGCGACGGCGGCACGACGCGCGCGCTGGCGAAGAGGCTCCCGCGTGACGCGCCCTGATCGGCGACGGCCGTCACCTCCACGCACTCGGCCTCGAGCGGCACGTCCACCTCGATCTCGAAGCTCCCGTCCGCGGCGCTGAGGGCCTGCCCGCCGGCGCTCGTCGCGACCACTGCGCCGCGCGCGGCGCGTCCTTCCGGCCGGAGCACGCGCCCGACGAGGACCGTGCGGGACACGCTGCGGGACTCGCTGCGAGACTCGCTGCGAGACTCGGACGCGGCGCGCTCGACTCCTTCGTCGGTCGTCTCCGGGGCCTGGATCGGCACGGAGAGGAACGAGCACAAGAACGCGACGGCGATGGCGGATTCCATGACGAGAGCTCCTTGAACGAGGTGGGACGATTGGTTCTTGAAGGACATCGGGTACTCCGCGTGTCGCTCGGATGCGGCCGGCTGCGGGGAGTCCGCACGGCCTGGAATGGGGTCCGGCCTCCATAGTCACGTGCCCCGCGCTTCATGGACACGAAAGCTCGAGCTCCACGGTACGAGCGTCCGAATCCATCCACCTACGGCAGCGAACGCCGCCTACTTGCGCAGCTCCGAGGCCTGGAGCTCGAGCTCCGCGGCCCCCTCGGCATCGCCGGCGTCCCGGAGGACGAGCGCGTATTCCTGCAGGGCGGCCGCGAGGTTCGCGCGCTCGGCGGGCACGGGGGAGAGCAGGGCGATCAGCTGCTCGTAGAGTGCCGCGGCCCCGTCGACGTCTCCTCGCCGTCGCTTCAGGGATGCTCGATCGTGCAGGATCCGGCTGCGCCACTCGCTGCCCGGAGCGGCTTGCTGCATCTCGACGAGAACGCCTTCGGCACGGTCGAGCTCTCCGGTCGCCTGGAGCACCTCCGCGAGCTCCACTGCGACTTGCCACCAGCCCGAGCCGGGGCGGCCGGTGTGCCGGTCGAAGAGAAACAGGGCCTCGGTCAGGAACGGCTCGGCCTGCAACGGATCTTCCCGTCGAGCCAGCACGACACCGAGGATGTAGAGGGTCTCGGCGAGCTCGAGGCCCTCGGCAGCGGAGCGCGCGACGTCGAGCGCGTGTCGCGCCAGGTCTTCTGCTTCCTCGAGGTCCTGGCCGCGCAAGGCGAGATCGTTGGCCAGCCGCGCCATGCAGTGGGCCGTCCTCGGATGGTCCGGTCCGTAGATGGCGCTCGTCATCTCGAGCGCGCGCCGGAACGTGGCCTCGGCCTGCTCGAGGTTCCCGGCGTGCTCGTACGCGTCGGCAAGGTTGCGGAGGGTGTGAGCGACGTCCGCCCGATGCTCGCCTTCGAGTGCGCTCGTCTCCCTCAGGATCTGCTCGAGCTGGGCCACCCCCTCCTCGGGCTGGCCGATCTGCTGGTAGAGGAGCGCCAGGTTGTGGCGCGCGGAGAGGCGATCCTCCGCGCGCGTGGAGAGCTCGAGGACGCGCGTGGCGACGGGCAACGCCGCGGCAGCACGTCCGGTCCGGAGCAGGAGATTCCCCAGACCGTCGAGGGCGGTCGTCAGTCCCTCGGAATCCAGGGGCTGGGTTCCCTCGTGACGGGCGATCGCCGCGCGGAGCAGCTCCTCGGCCTCGCGGTACTCGCCGAGCTGGAGCAGGATCGTTCCCAGCGCGGCCTCGTCGTTCGCCACCTGGGCCGCCGTGGCGGCTGGATCGTCGCGGCGCGCCGCGAGCGCGCGGCGCATCTCGGACTCTGCCTCGTCGTAGCTGCCGAGCACCTGAAAGGCTGAAGCCAGCATCGCCCGCACGCGGCCCGCGACGACCGGGGAGGCCTCGAAGCGCGCATCCACCTTCGGGGTCGCGGCGCGCAGCAGATCCAGGAACGACGGCTGGTGTCCGAGCCGGGCCGGGTCGGCCTCGGCGATCAGGTCGCGCGCGACGAACTCCAGCACGGCCTCGGCGTTCGCTTGCTCGACCTCGGCGCGCTGGCGCTCCCGCTCCGCCTCGCTCTGTGCAGCCTCGGCGCTCGTCCGCGCCTTCTCGGCGCGCTGCTTCTCGCTCTCGGCCTCCTGGCGTGCAACGGCCTCGGCCTGGCCGGCCAGGAGCGCGCGGTCGCGTTCCTCGGCGAGCCTCCCGGCGTGACGCGAGACCGTCACGGCGTAGGCGAAGGTCGCCACGATCAGCGCCACCACCAGGGCCGTCGCAAGGCGGTGGCGCGCGACCAGCTTCCTCAGCACGTACAGGGCACCGCGCGGATGAGCCAGCACCGGCTCCCCCGCCAGGAAGCGGCGCACGTCGGCGGAGAGCGAGTCGACGGACTGGTAGCGCTCCTCACGCTCGTTCGCCAGGGCCTGGAGCACGATCGCGTCCAGGTCGCGCGGGATCGAGCGCGAGAGCGACGACGGGCGGGGCGGCTCGTTCCGGGCGCTTGCGCGGGCCACGGCCTCGAGCCCCTCGCCTTCGATCACCGCACGGCCCGTCAGCATCTGGAACAGGATCGCGCCCAGCGAATAGACGTCGGCGCGGGCGTCGAGCTCGCCTCCGCGCCACTGCTCGGGTGCGGCGAAGGCCGGCGTGCCCAGGAACTGGCCGCTCGTCGTGAGCGAGCCTTCCGACCCCGAGGTCAGCTTGGCGAGACCGAAGTCGAGCACGCGTGGCTGGCCGCTCCGATCCACCAGGACGTTGGACGGCTTGAGGTCCCGGTGCAGGACGCCGCGTTGGTGGGCGTGCTGCACGGCATCGCACACCAGCAGGAAGACCCGCAGCACCTCGGCGCGCGGCCGGCCCTGGACCCATCTCGTCACCTGGAGTCCATCGATCCATTCCATCGCCAGCAGCGGCGCGCCCTCGACCACGTCGACTCCGTACACCGTGACGATCCCGGGGTGGCTCAGCGTGGTCGCGGCCTCGACCTCGCGTTCGAAGCGTCGCGAAGCCTCCGGCGAGGCAAAGGCGCCCGCCAGCAGCCGCTTGAGAGCGATCTCGCGTCCCGTGCCCGGCTGGCGCGCGCGAAAAACGACGCCCTGGCCGCCGCGGCCTGCCTCCGCGATCAACTCGTAGGGGCCGAGCGAACCAAGGACCTCGGCCGACCGGGCTCTCGCCAGTTGCTCGAGCCAGGCGTCGGAGTCGAATCCGAACAGACTGGAGTCTTCGTCGATCAGGGACACGGGACCCCGGCACTCGCTCCCGCGCCGGATCCGGGCTCGTGGAGCTCCTCGTCCCGGATCTGTCCCTCGATCACCGCCTTCAGGCGCTCCCCGACGCGCTGCTTGATCTTGTGCACGGCTTCCGGAGTCGTGTTGCAGGCCCCGGCTATCGCGCCCACGCTCTCGCCGGAGAGCAGCCGCTCGAAGACGGCCAGGCTCTCCGGCTTGAACTCCGCCTGCACGCAGCGCATGGCCAGCCGGAAGTGGTGCTGGGTCCACTCGTCGTGCCAGTCCGGTTCGACGGCCTCCTCACGGCACACGGCCAGGCTCTCCAGCACGGAGGTCTCTAGCAGGCGCGCAGCGCCTTTCGGACACGAAAGGTGCCGGCTGATCGCGTTCTGGACGACCCGGCCGAGGTAGTCGCGGAAGCGCCCGCGTGCGGGATCGAACCGGAAGCGCGGCAGCGAGTGGGACAGCGACAGGAGAACGACCTGGCACACGTCCTCCGCGTCCGCCGCCTGCAGCCCGCGGCGGCGCGCATAGCGGCGGAAGAGGTCCCGGTAGCGGGCCTCGAACTCCCGCCACGCAGCCTCGTCCCGCTCGTCGCGGGGCCGGGAGAGCAGCGAGGGGTGGGTCGTCTCGGACATCGAGCCGGCGGGTATCGTACGCGGCGAAGCGGCTCAGCGGCGCCTCGCCGCGCCGGCGCACGATCCGGGGCGCTTCCGGCGCACGCGCG
>JABFRZ010000103.1 GCA_013140785.1 Planctomycetota bacterium
GAGCGGGGCGTGGTCGAGGTGAGGGAGTGGATCGAGTTCCGCCCTTGAAGAGCGCGGGTCGTCGCGGGCTCGCCGCGGGCGTATCCTCTAGAACGTAGAAGCGAGCAGCCGCCCCCTTGGGGTGTCGATCTTGGAGATACGCGTCATGTCGAATCCAACCGTTCGTACGCCTGAGTTCCGCGGGTGCTGGTCCAGGCACTCCATCCTGCTGGGCGTCTTGCTCTTGTGCTCCCCCGGCCGTGACTTCGAGACCGACGGCGAATTCGACTGGGAGCGTGACCGGGTCGTGCTCCTGAACGGCAAGGAGGAGCGCGGAGTCGTGATCGAGAGCTTCGACCCGCAGCACCTCGTGCTGCTGCGCGACGGGAACCGCCGCGAGGAGATCCCGCACGCCGAGATCCAGCGCGTGGACAAGCTGCGCGATCGGTTGGCGAGCTTCATGAACCTGCGCAAGCCTGGCCTCTCGTTCGCGGCCGAGTGGAGCCTGGCCGAGGATGCGGAGCGAGTCGGGCTGCACCACATGGCGCGGCTCCAGGCCTACCACGTGCTCCTGCTCGACCCGACCTACGCGCCGGCCCACGAGTACCTCGGGCACAAGTCGTCCGGCGGCGGCTGGAAGTGGGAGATCGACAAGAAGCAAGTCTCCGCGGAGAAGTTCAAGGAGATGAGCCGCGAGTGGAATCACCGGCTGGTGCTCGAGAGCGAGCACTTCGTGGTCGAGACCGACGGCGGGCTGCGGCGCGGGGTCGACATCCTGTTCGACCTCGAGGGGCTGTACGTGTGGTGGATGGAACACCTCGGGCCACAGCTCCTGGCCGCCGAGGACGTGGACGACCCGCAGGCGGAGAAGATCACCTTCCTCGTGCACCGGGACCGCGAGGACTCGGCCTTCCAGCCGCTCACTTCGGATCGGAACCCCTACTACGACCCCTCCGGTGAGTTCACCACGATCAAGGGTGGCATCAATCTGGCGCGCACGTACTTCACGCCCGACTTCGAGCGCCCGCAGCTCCTGTTCGAGCTCGGGGTGGAGAGCCTGATCTACAGCACCCTCGTGCTCGGCAAGGTCAAGGGCCGCGAGCCCGACATCGAGATGAAGCGCCACTGCCACTGGGTCGAGGTCGGCCTCGGCTACTGGATCGCGCGGCACTGCGGCGGCAAGGCCGGCTACCCCGAGATCCGCGCGCCGTTCTCGCAGCCCTTCGACCTCGACCGCAGCACCGCGCGGCGCACGCTCGAGAAGATCAACGGGCCGCACCCGCTGCTGATGGCCACGCACGAGCTCACCAACCTGATCGGCCTCTTCTACGACCACTTCACCGGCACCAGCACGAACGTGATTCTGTCCCAGGCGCGCTGCGGCAGCTTCGTCGCCTACCTGATCGAAGTGGACCCACCCGGGACCAAGGGCAAGAAGATCCTCGGCACCGGACGCGCAGCCCTGTGGCACTACCTACGCGAGGTCTACGGCACCCCGCGCGCGCACTCCAGCGACGCCTTCGACACCGGCCTCGGCGGCGCGAAGATCGAGACCCTCGAGGACGGCTGGAAGGCCTGGGCGCGCGGCTTCACGAAGGTCACGCCGGGCGTGAAGTGAGGCGAGCACTCTTGGCTAGGAAGCCGCCGCCCATCCCCGGTGTTGCCCTGGTTTTGGATTCAGGAGTTTTCGGCGATTCGCTATTGACACGGAGGGGGGGGGGATAGCTTCGCTGTCGATTGGGACTGGGGGAGTTTCCTCCGGCCAGGGATCGGATCAACCGACACTATCCCCATGCGCTTGACCATTATGCGTAACGCAACCCTCCTTCTTTCGCTCGGCGTCCTCCTCCTCACGGGCTCCGCGGCGCTGCGAGCAGAGCCAACGGCACGAGGAGCCGCCCAGGGTGGTGGCGGTGGCCCGTCTGGCGGAGGCGGATGTTCAGGGACAACCACCGCGATCTACGAGGGGACCTTCCCGTTCGGCTCTTGGAGATACTCCTTCAGCTGCGTTGGCACCTGCGGGACTCCGTGCGCTGCGGGAACCGGGGCCAGCGGCGGTTACAAGTACTGCGCGTGCCCCGGGCAGGCGGAGAGCGGCTGCTGTCACATGACCATGACGGGACACCTCGATGAAAACGGTAGTTTTGTCGGCGACGGTTGGGAGGTGGTAGGAGACTGCATAGCGTGCGGTCTACAGGGGGCGTGCGAGGCCTATGACACGAAGCCCTCGGACTCGAACAACGACACGATGAAGGCGAAGTGCGTAAATTGATCGGTGCGTAGCAATGTGCCCCATCGGCTCGCGCTCGGTATGAGGGGCGAGTCTCACGCTTGGGCCAGCGAGACTTCTTTTAGATGAGTTCGACCCGCACAGGTTTGCGCCGGCTCCTGCTGTTCTGCGGAGCCCTAGTGGCCGTCTTTGGCTTGTGCCTCAAGACGCGTATCAACACTCCTTTTCAGTCGCTAGAGACCGAAGCGCTCTCGACTCCAGCCCCTGCCGTGCATGGAGTGGCCGCACCGGCAACCGTGCGGTCTCTAGCGGAGCAACGCACCGCGGCGGACTCGAGCCAGGCCGTGCTGGTAACGGGGGCCAATGCGGGACCGGTTAGCGGGGCGAGCCTCCATCTCCTGCGGAAGAGCTGGCAGTTTCTCGGGCAGACGGGCGAGGACGGCCGGACCGCGTTTGACGAGGCGAGTCTCGCAGGTGGGCTGTTGTCCGCATCGGCACGTGGTTACCAGACCTCGACACTCATGGTCCCAACCGATGTTCCTCCGTTGCTGCATTTGGAGCTGCAGCCTGGAGGCTCAGTCTTGGGTAGGGTGGTCGATAGCCTCGGAAAGCCTGTGCCTGATGCCCTGGTCATTGCCAGACCCTATTCATCGCCCGCATTGAATGGCTCGGACGGGTACTCCTTGTTAAACCCGGATGACCCGCGGAATCCCACGACGAAAACGGACAACGACGGCGCGTTCAAGTTGGAGGGGCTTGGGTTTGGCGGCAGGATTCGCATCTCTGCGGGGCGGGTCGGTGGGGTGTCTGAGCAATCCGTGGATATTGACGTCCCCAACTCGCAGGTCGTTCTGACCCTGACTACCCTCTTTGTCGCTGCACTTGACATCCATGCTGGGAATGAGGTTGCGGGGACATTGAAGCCTACGGTGGATCCAGGGCCCAGATTGCAGGTGCTAGACGACGAGGCTGTTCGCCTCCCGTTAGAGCTGGGGCCGATCTGTGGAGTTGGGCAGCTCGAGTGGGACCCTTTGCGTCCGGTGTTCCTGTTCCGGCGGCGGACGCCTGCAGAGCGCTTGGGCCCCCTCTTCTACGACTGGGAGGTTCCGGGCTACGAACCTTTGCACGTGCAGTTCGAGGCCATCCCGTTCTCCGGAAGCATCGTTGTCGTCGATGCCCCCCTCCGACCGTCGGGCGTCGCTATGGGCACGCTCACGGTTTCCATCGATGGTCCGGAGTTCGTGCGGCGAGCCCTGGAACGAGGGGTGGTCCACCTCCATGACACTGCGAACAATCAGAACATCAAGAGTGAGCTATCACGGGCTAGACCTCTCGGGCCCATTCCCGTTGGCGTCTACGAGATGCGTATCCACGACCAGCTCGGTTTTGGGAGCATTCTGCCCGTAGCCTCCGAAGCAATCCGGGTCTCCACGTCGGGGAGCGAGGTTCGAGTGGATGCGCAGGCTTGGGGAGTCCTCGAATTCGAGGTGGTCCCCGAAGGTGGCGGTGACGCACGGCCCAACTCGCACGCGAAGGTGCTCGTCGCCCGCTTGGCCGAGCAGGAGTACGAGCTTGCGAAGTCGCTTCTCGACCTGGGACCGTCGGCTGCTTCGCTGACCACGGTGGCGCTTCCGGCTGGCGAATACGCGGTCGCGCCACGGTCACCATTGCTGGTCGCCGACCCAGGGTACGAAGTCGCGGACCCGCCAGATTGGTCGCTCCCCGTGCACGTCCCCGCGGGGGGCAAAGCGAGAGTGGTTCTGCAGAGACTCAGCCGCTAGTCGATGGTGCAGGGGTCAAGCAACTTTGTGACGCGTTTTTCGGCGTCGTCCTCTTGGTCTTCCTGTCCGATAATCTAGCCGGTGGGCGATTCCGATTCAGATGCCGAGTTCATGATCGGGCGGCGCTCGATGGTAGTGCTTCACCAGTCCGCCGAGTCGCCCATTGCAGCGGACTCGGCCGAGATAGATCAGTCGGTGTCGGCCGAAGAAGATCATCCGTTCGAGAAAAGACGCCCGCCGGATCGCTCTGGCGGGCTCCGGGCCGCTTGCCTGCCGGAACTAGGCCACCCCTGCGTGGCGAGTTCCGCGAGCGAGGCAGGCAGCGGCCTCCTCGACCGTCTTGACGCGCTGGATGCGGGCGCGGCGCACGATCTCCTGGCAGCGCTGCTGCAGCGGGGCGGAAGCCGTGTCGCCCACGCCGGTCACGCCGCCGTCGGAGATCCAGAGGCGCGGGGTCTCTTGCTGGGCGAGCCAGGCGAGCGCCGGCTCGTCGATGATGTTGCCGCGGCCGTACGGCACGAGGTCCTTGGCGTCGGCGCGGCGGCCGTCACGGGCCACGATGCGCAGCTCGCCGGCCTTGTCGTGCGCGGCTACGTGTCGAAGATCGACGGTTCGGTGCAGCCCTATGGGCTGGTTATTCCCGCTTCGTTCGCGCAGTCAGCGATGCCGCCTCGCCGCCTGGACGTGTGGCTGCATGGTCGCGATAACCACCTGACCGAACTCAAGTTCATCGCCGACCGCCAGCGGAGCAAGGGCGA
>JABFRZ010000285.1 GCA_013140785.1 Planctomycetota bacterium
GCCCTGGCTCGTGCGCCTGCGCGTCGCCTATCCGACGCATTACGGCGGCGCGATCGTGCTCACCGCGATCACGGCGGGAGCGCTGGGGATCCTCGCGTACCTCGATAGCTGGCGCGCCCGCTTCCCGGACGCGGGCACGCGCGGGCTCCAGGTCCAGGCGCGGCGCTCGCGCCTGACGCCCCGCGGCCCGGTCGCGATCGCCCCGCTCGTCCTGGCGCACTACCGCGAGGATCCGGATGGAAGCGAACGCTGAGCGCGGCTGGCTGGCGCGCTGGGAGCACTTCTGGTTCGGCGAGGCCTCGCTCGTGTGTCTGGCCGCGTTCCGCATCATTCTCCTCGCCGCCGCCTTCGACGGGGTTTGGCTGGTGCAGAAGTCCCTCTTGCAGCGCGCCACGCAGCTGGATCCGGTGTTCCTGCGGCGGACCTTCGACCCGATCTACGCCTTCGAGCTGCTCGGGCTCGGGCCGCCGGGTCCGAACACGGTGCGCATCGTGTGGGCCGTGATGGTCGCCGCCATCGTGCTCGGCATCCTCGGGCTCTTCGCGCTTCGCCTGCGCGGTGGTCGCGCTGCTCGGCATGTACTGGATCGGCAGCGAGTATTCCTTCGGCAAGCCGCATCACACCTGCGTGGCGCTCGTGTTGCGCAGGCTGCGCGCCGCGAGGCAGGGCGGTGATCCGCGGGCGGTGCCCGAGCGCGCGCCCTGGGCGGCCCTGCCGCTCCGTCTGGCGCAGCTGACGATCGCGATCGGCTACTTTTTCGCCGGGGCGCGAAGCCCGCGTGCGCACGCATCTCCGCCGCGAGGAAATGCCGCGCGAGCGCCAGCGCGCAGACCACGGCTGCGGCATAGGCGAGGGCCTGCAGGTTCTCCCAGACGCCGTCTTCGTTCGCGAACCAGCTCCGGTAGCGCTCCCGCAACGCGCGCTCGAGCGCGAGGTTGAGGACGAAGAAGAGCAGCGGCAGGAAGAACAGCGCCGCGTGGCTCGTGCGGCGGAGGCGGAAGGACGTCCAGGGAGGATCCAGGGGGATCCGCGCGTCGGGGCAGGCCCCGCTCACGACTCCTGGAAGTCCCAGCCCTTGCGCACCGGCGACGACAGGTACCAATCCGCCTCCGGCCGCTCCGGGAAGCGCATGCGCTTCGCGTCCCAGGCGAGCGTTTCGTGCGGGAAGCGCAGCGCGACGTTGCCGAGCAGCGCCACTTCGGTCAGGAAGGCCGCGTACTCGAAGGGCGCGCTCGTCGTGCCCTTGCCGCGCACGGCGTCCACATACTGGTGCCAGTGGTTGACGGCGGTGCCGGCGGGGATCGGGACCGCGGCGAACTTCTCGGCGGGCAGCAGCCGCGGCGGCAGGTAGGGGCTCGCGAGCAACGCGCCGTGCTCGCCGAAGAACAGGCACGCGTTGGGATCCACCGGGCCGGCGGCGAGCTCCTCCAGCTCTTGCTTCGGCGCCTTGCCGCCGTCGTGCCAGGTGAGCGGCAGGGGGCCGCGCGTGGTCAGCGCGTTGGGCGGGAACTCGTAGCGCACGCGCGACCAGAGCGGGTAGCTCTCGTCGTTCGGCGGCGGTCCGTCGGAGCGGATCGAGAGCGGCGCCGCGAGCCCGAGGAACCACAGCGCCGGGTCCATCAGGTGGCAGCCCATGTCGCCCTGCGCGCCCGTGCCGAAGTCCGCGAAGCCGCGCCACGAGAACGGGTGGTAGAGGTCCTTCTTGTAGGGCCGTTCGGGAGCGACGCCGAGCCAGAGGTTCCAAGCGAGCGTGTCCGGCACGGGATCCGCGCCGCTCGCGCGCTCGACGCCCTGCGGCCACCAACCCGCGGGGCGATCGCTCCACACGTGGACCGCGTGCACGCGGCCGATGTGGCCGGCGCGGAAGAGCTCGAGCGCGGCCGAGTAGTGCGCGTTCGAGTGGTTCTGGATGCCCATCTGCGTCACGCTGCCCGCGCGCCGCGCCGCGCGCGCGACGGCGCGCGCCTCGGCCACCGTGCGCGTGAGAGGCTTCTGCCCGTAGACGTGCTTCCCCGCGCGCAGCGCGGCCAGCATCACCGGCGCGTGCATGTGGTCGGGGATGGTTGCGTTCACGGAGTCGAAGACCGGTGCGTCGTTCCGGAAGAGCTCGCGCCAATCACGCACCGCGCGCGCGTTGGGGAAGAGCTTGGCGGCCGCCGCCAGGTGGGCGGAATCGACGTCGCACAGCGCCACCACGTCCATGGCGCCGTGGCTCGCGAGCTGCTCGAGATCCGCCGCCCCCATGCCGCCCACGCCGATCGCCGCGTGGCGCACGAGGCCGCGCGTGCGCCTTCGCTCGCGCAAGAAGTCGAGTGGGCGGGCGAGAACTCCGGCCCCGGCGAATCCACCCGCCGCCGAGAGGATCGAGCGCCGCGAGGGGCCCGCGCTCATCGCGGCGCTCCCGCCGGGGGCCGAATCGAGGCGCGGGGAGTGCATGCGAGGCGCTGTGAGGGTTTGACCTCTCCGGCGGCGTCACTATACTCCTGCCCCTTCGATAGGGCGGCTGCCGCGTGCGGCCGTACCGCGGGGACGTAGCTCAATCGGTTAGAGTACCGGCCTGTCACGCCGGGGGTTGCGGGTTCGAGTCCCGTCGTCCTCGCCATTTCTCCCGCCCTTCCACGGCGCAATCGCGCAGGAATGGCCGGGGGGGTTGGCGCCTTCGAGGGTTGGTGCCTTGTCGTCTGCGCATGCGCGGATAGGCTCTTTCGCCCGATCGACGAGCATGACCCTTCCCCCTCCGAGCGCGCCCCACGAGCTGCCGCCGCCCGAGCTCGTCGAGGACGCGGCCGGGCTGGAGCGGATGATCGCCGCGCTGGCGAGCGAGCGCGAGATCGCCGTCGATACCGAGGCCGACTCCTTCTACCACTACCAGGAGCGCGTGTGCCTGGTGCAGGTCACGTCGGGCGGGCGCGACTGGCTGATCGATCCGCTGCGCGGGCTCGACATACGCCCGCTGGGCGCGATGCTGGCCGATCCGGAACGCATCAAGGTGTTCCACGACGGCGAGTACGACATCCTCATCCTCAAGCGCCAGTTCGGCTTCCGCTTCGCGAACCTGTTCGACACGCGCATCGCGGCCGCGGCGCTGGGCATGGAGGCGCCGGGCCTCGCGGCGGTGGTGCACGAACGCTATGGCTTCGAGCTCGACAAGTCGCAGCAGCGCTCGGACTGGTCACGCCGGCCGCTGACGCGCGAGCAGGTGGTCTACGCGCGCCTCGACACGCACTACCTCGTGCCGCTGATGCATGCCTTCGCGTCCGAGCTCGAGCAGCGCGGGCGCATGCCGATCCTGCGCGGCGAGTGTGAGCGCCTGGTGGCCCTCGAGCCGGCCGAGAAGAGCTTCCACCCCGACGAGTTCCTGCGCATCAAGGGCGCGCGGCGGCTGTCGCTCGCGGAGATGCGCGTCTTGCGCGAGCTGTTCGTCTTGCGCGAGGAGCACGCGCGCGCGCGCGACCTCCCGCCCTTCAAGGTGCTGGCGCCGCAGGCCATGCTCGACCTGGCCCAGGCCCAGCCGACCTCGCTGCGCACGCTCGAGCGTTTCGTCCCGCCCGGCGTGCAGCGCCGTATCGGCAACGAGATCGTGGCCGCCATCCAGCGCGAAGGCCTCGATTCCTCGCTGGTCTTGAACCGACGCGTGCTCCTGCGCCTGGCCGAGGTGCGTCCCGCGGCGCGCCTGGACCTCGCCAAGATCGACGGCTTGTTGCCCTGGCAGGTCGCACTCTTCGGCGACGAGCTCCTCGGCGTCGTCCAGGGTTTCGCGCGCGACCTCGCGGCCGGCCGGATCGAGCTGCGCCGGCGCGGGCGACGTTAGCGGCCGCGGGAGCGCAGCAGCGGCCGCTCATGGCCGCACCCGGGGTCGTGGTGGAGACGAAGGGACTCGAACCCTCGACCTCTGCGTTGCGAACGCAGCGCTCTACCAACTGAGCTACGTCCCCGGGAAAGGGCCGAGAGAATAGCGCCGGGGGGCGGCAGGTGGAAGGTGCCTGACCCACGAGCGGAACCTCGGGTTCGCGCGCCGGTTCCAGGCGCCGTTCGAGAGACCCAGAACCGGAGACCCCCATGTCCTTGCGCAGCTTCTTTCCACTCGCCCTTCTGCTCGGATCCCTGCTTGCGTCCGCACCCGCCGCCCAGGAGCGTCGAGCTCCTGAACGGGAGTCGCGGCTCGAGGGCGAGCGCGCCCGCGAGCACAGTCCGGCCCGGCAGCACCTGCGCGAGCGGATCCGGTCCCTCACCCGCGAGCGCATGGAGCGCCGCCTCGAGCGAAGAGCGGATCTCGGGTCCGGCCGCCACGAGCGACGGGGCCTGAAGCACCGGGAGCACCTCCGCAGACGGATCGTGGAGCGCCTCGAGCGGCGTCACCCTGCTCTGGGCGAGGGGCTGCGCAGGGAACTGCGCAAGCGCCTCGATCATGAGCGGGATCGGATCGATCGACTGCGCGAGCCCCAGAGCCGGCGACGGACCGTCTGACCTCGGGCTCGGCTTTTCTCGCGCCGGGAACTATCCTCTGGTCTCCGAGTTCCGAACGGCGGTGTCCCTGCCGCGGGGCTCCCTTCCCCGCCTCAGAGAGGAGATCATGCGCACTCACTCGTCCGTCCTCCTTTGTGTGCTCTGTCTGTCCTCCGCCTGCGCCACCGAGAGCAGCCGCGTCGTCGCCACCGAGCCGGTCGCGAGCTACGGCACGAGCTACTCTGGTCCGCTCACCACGATCGCGGTCGGCAAGGTGGCCAACGCCTCGCCCTACATGCGCGGCATCTTCACCAGCGGTGACCAGCTCGGGGGCCAGGCCAAGACCATCCTGAAGACGCACCTGGCCCAGACCGGGCGCTTCGACGTGGTCGATCGCGACAACCTCGACGAGATCGCCTTCGAGAGCCAGACCTCGGGCGCCGCGCAGGCCCTGGTCGGCGCGCGTTTCGTCGTCACCGGCGAGGTGACCGAGTTCGGGCGAAGAGAGACCGGCGACCACCAGCTCTTCGGGATCCTCGGGCGCGGCAAGCAGCAAGTCGCCTACTCGAAGGTTTCGCTCAACGTGGTGGACGTGACCACCTCGCGCATCGTGCACGCCGTGCAGGGCGCCGGGGAGTACGAGCTCGGCAGCCGCGAGGTGCTGGGCACCGGCGGGACCCAGGGCTACGACTCGACGCTCAACGGCAAGGTCCTGAACCTGTCGATCACCGACGCGGTGAACAAGCTGGTGCGCGATCTCGAGAGCGGCCGCGTCAAGCTCCAGTGAAGCCCTGCACTGTGCTCGCGCTGGCGCTGGCCTGCGTGAGCTGCACCACGACCTATTACGAGTGGGGCCGTTACGAGGACTCGGTCTACGCCGTCACGAGCCAGCCGGACGGCTTCGACCTCGGGGCCGAGATCGACGCGCTCGAGCAGCAGGTGGACAAGAGCATCGACAAGGAGCGCCCGGTCCCGCCCGGACTGCACGCGCACCTCGGCTACCTGCACTCCGTGGCCGGCAACCCGACCGCGGCGCGCGCCCACTTCGAGCAGGAAAAGGCGCTCTATCCCGAGAGCGCGCGCTTCATCGACCACTTGCTGGCGCGGCTCGCGCCGGGGACCTGACATGCGTGCCCCCTTCCTCGCCGCGGCGCTCGCCTTGGCTTCCTGCGCGCTGGTTTCCTGCGCGACCGTCGAGCCCTACGACTACACGCTCTTCCACACGCACCAGCCGCGCTCGGTGCTCGTGCTCCCGCCGCTCGACAACTCCATGGAGGTGGACGCGACCTACGCCTACCTCTCGACCGTCACGGTCCCGCTGGCCGAGCGCGGCTACTACGTGTTCCCGGTGGCCGTGGTCGATCGCATGCTGCGCGACAACGGCCTGCCCGGTCCGGGTGAGATGCACCAGGTCCCGCTGACTCGCCTGGGCGAGATCTTCGGCGCCGACGCGGTGCTCTACATCACCCTGCACGACTGGGGCACGGCCTACCGCGTGCTCGACTCCGCGACCGAGGTCACGGCTGAGGGCAGCCTGGTGGACGTCGCGAGCGGCACCGAGATCTGGCACGGCAAGCACACCGCGGTGTACAGCTCGAGCTCGGGCGCCAACAGCATCAGCGAGATGCTGGTGGGCGCGATCGTCAACCAGATCATGAGCTCGGTCGTCGATCGCTCGCTGGACGTGGCGCGCGAGTGCAACGCGGGTCTCTTCTGCAACGACCACGACGGGCTCCTGCTCGGGCCGCGCCACGAGGACTTCGGCGAGGACGGGTAGCGTCTCGGCGGCGCGCGCGTCCTACTTCGGGAGCGCTGCCGCGTGTGGAGCCAACGTCCGCCGCATCCACCACAGGGGCGCGAAGGCCGGCAGCACCAGGGCCGTCGTGAGCAGGAAGAACCCGCTCCAGCCGAGGCGCTCGCTCACCTCGGCGATCGGGCCGCGCAGGAGGTGCGGGCCGAGCAGCGTGACCGTGGTCAGCAGCGCGTACTGCGTCGCGGCGCTGCCCGAGCGGCAGAAGCTCATCAGATACGCGACGAATGCGGTCGCGGCCAGCGCGCCGCACACGTTCTCGACGAAGAGCACGCCGACCAGGCCGCTCGTCCCGCTCCACCAGCGTCCGTCCACGAGTCCCACGTAGCCAAGGTTGCTGAAGGCCTGCGCGAGCCCGAACAGGAACAGCGCGCGCAGCGTTCCGAGGCGTGGCATCGCCCACCCGGCCAACCCTACGCCGACGGCCGCGCCCGCGAGCCCGATCACGCCGCGATACAGGCCGAGCGCGCTCAAGTCGTAGAGCTCGGCCAAGAACGGGACTGCTAGCAGGTTCGCGACCATGTCCGGCAGGCGATAGAGCAACGCGAACAAGACGAGCAGCACGAGCCCGCGCAACCCGAGCGTGCGCCGCCACTCCGCGAGCGGCACGACCAGCGTCGCACGCAGCGTCGCCGGCGGCGTCACGCGTGTGGGCTCGGGCGCGAGGAAGGTGCCGAGCACCCCCAGGCCGAGCAAGAGCGCCATCGCGCCGTAGGCGCCGCTCCAGCCGAAGCGCTCGTCACCCGCCACGCTCAGCACCAGTCCGCCGCTCAGCAGCCACGCCGCGCGATAGCCCCACACCGTGAGCCCCGCGCCCGCGGCCAGCTTCTCGCGCGGCAGCGCGTCGCAGGTGTAGCCGTTCACCACCAGGTCCTGCGTCGCGCCGGCGAACGAGACCAACGCGGCCGCCGCCAGGAGCACCACGAAGTTCGCGCGCGGATCCAGCCGCGCCATCGCGCCGAGGCCGGCGATGAGCGCGAGCTGGCAGGCCAGGATCCACCCGCGCCGCCGCCCGAGGAAGGTCGGCACGAAGCGATCGACCAGCGGTGCCCACAGGAACTTCAGCGAGAACGGCAGCGTGACGTAGCCGATGTTCAAGAGCTCGGACGTCGAGTAGCCCGCCTTCGACAGCCAGGTCGAGAAGGTCCCGTCCACCAGCGGCTGCGGCAGCCCCGAGGAGAGGCCGAAGAGCAGCAACGCCGGCCACAGACGCGCGGGAATCCCGCTCTCGCGCCGGGCGGGCTCGCTGCTCGACATCGTGGCAGCCTAGCAGCCTGTCGGAGTAGTCCCTGCTGCGGCTTCGCGTTCTGCGCCGATGCAGCGTCGCGCTAGACGTCCCGTAACAAGCCAGGCCATGCTCGGTGGCCAGGAAGGCCACCTCCGCTGTCTTTCCGTCGCGCTCCTTGCCTCGCCGCAGAACGCTTTGCCTCGCGACGGGACTACTCCGACAGGCTGCTAGCGCGCGCGCGATCGCGGCGCCCGCGCGCGCCGCGGCAACCGTCGCGGCTTCAAGGCGCTTGCGGCGCAAGGACCCAGTCGTACGTCGGCAGGACGCGCCCGTCGGCGAGCTCGAGTCCGCACGGATTGCCGAGCGAGAGCCCGATGCGTTCCGTGGCCTCGGTCGCGAGCGCGACGATGCCGAGCGCCTCGACCGACACGACCTCGCCGCGGTCCGAGACACCGTCCGAGTCGCGGTCGAACCACACCGCGATGCCCATGAGCTCCGCGCCGCGCAGCTCGCCGCTGCGATCGTCGTCGAGCGCGTCGAGTACGCGGTAGCCGTCCGGGAAGAAGAACCAGCCGCTCGCCGTGCCGAAGAGCTGGCGTCCGCTGGTGATCACGCCCGTGTGCTTCGGGTCCCACACGAGCCAGCCGGCCTCGGACCCGAGCCACGGCCACGGCTCCTCGACCAGGTCGCCATCGACGTCGAACAGCACGGCGTCCCCCGGCGCGATCAGGTCATCGAGCATGCGGCAGCCCTTGAGCGAGAGGAGGATCGGCGTGACCGAGCTGACGAAGGGCTTCTGCCGGAGCTCGGCCACGGCCGTGCTCACCCGTGCGCGGAACGCCTCGTCGGGCTCGAGCCCGGGTCGGCCCGCACTCAGGCGCAGGTAGGCCTCGCCCGCTTCCAGGCTCGTCAGGCCCCAGTAGTCGTGGACGAGCTCCTCGCTCCGGTCCGGCTCGTAGGCGAGCACGAAGGCCAGGCGGTAGTGCTCGATGGCCTGGTCCAGCCAGGCGCGCGCGAGCAGGTGCGCTACGTTCTCCTGGCGCCGGACGTCGGACGAGGCGCGCTCGCGGTTCAAGAACGCGAGCGCGCGCTGGAGCTTCGTCGGTTCCAAGAGCGCCTCGAGGGCCTTCTCTGCCTTGTCGGGTTGTCCGAGCTCGCGGACGAGTCGCTCGTAGAACTGGCATGACGTGTCGTCGAGCTCCTCGGGCGGCTCGAGGGCGAAGACCTGCTCGGCATCGACCTGCGAAGCCAGGTGCGAGCCTCGCTCGAGCGCGTAGGCCATCGTCAGGTGGAACGCGCCTCGCGCCGGCGCGAGCTCGAGTGCGCGCCGTAAGGAGCGCAGACCCTCGACGAGGTGCTCGATCTGCACTTCCGGCACGTGCCTGGACACCTGACCTGCCCACCTCTGGTTGCCGACCACGAGCTGCGCGAGCTCGTCGAGCGTCATCCGCCCGGCCTCCAGCTCCTCCGGCAAGCTCTCCATCCGCGTGCCGAATGAATAGATCGCGAGCTGTGCAATCTCGTGCACGAAGGCGTACGTGTGGATGCGTCCAAGGCAATAGTGTGCCTCGGCCGCTTCGGGGTGTTTCTCCACGTACCGACCGACGTTCAGGAGCATCCGGTCGATCGGCCAGCTCGTCGGCCGGCCGAGAATTCCCAGCGCGCTTCGCACGCCGAAGGCCGCCACGAGGAAGGCGCACAGACCGACGACGCGAACTCTCGAGAGCTTCATGGCTCGCGGCGGCTCTCCAGGACCCAGTCGTAGGTCGGCAGGATGCGTCCGTCGGCGAGCTCGAAGCCGCACAGATTGGCGGGCGAGGCGCCGACGTGGAGCGTCACCGCCGTCGCGAGCGCGACGATGCCGAGCGCTTCGACCGGCACGACCTCGCCGCAGTCGGAGATGCCGTCGATGTCGCGGTCGAACCACACCGCGATGCCCGCGAGCTCCGCGCCGCGCAGCGCGCCATCGCGATCGTCGTCGAGCGCGTCGAGCACACAGTAGCCGTCTTCGAAGAAGAGCCAGCCGCTCGCGCTGCCGAAGAGTTGGCGGCCGGAGAGGATCTCGCCCTTCCCGGACGGATCCCAGACGAGCCATCCGGCCTCGGGCGCGAGCCACGGCCAGAGCTCGTCCACGCCGTCGCCGTCCAGATCGAAGGGGACGTGCAGCGCCGGCCGCGTGAGCCCGGCCAGCGTCGGGCAGCCGTCGAGCGCGAGCAGGATCGGCGTGATGAAGGCGCTGCGCGGCCTCTCTTCGAGCTCCCTCCAGCGCGCGTCGGCCGCGGCCAGGCTCTGCTCCTCCTCCGGCCCGTGCACTCCGCGGGCGCGCACGAGGCGGCGGTAAGCCTCGAGCGCCTCGCGCGGGACCTGGGCCGCCAGCGGGCCCTGGATCATCGGATCCTCGAACAGGCTCTGCTCCTCGACCAGGTCCAGGCAGCGGCGGTACTCCGCGATCGCGCGCTCGATCCAGCCGAGGCGCAGCAGCTCGCCCACGGCTTCCCGGCGCCGCGGTTTCTCGGAGGAGCGTTGCGCGGCGAGCAGAAGAAGCGCGTGCTCGAGCGTGGCGGGCTCGGCGAGGCGACGCCGAGCCTCCTCGGCCTCGGCGCCCTCGGATCCGAGCGCCTCGATCCAGCGCGCGATCGTCTCGCGCTCCGCGGGCGACTCCGGAGCCTCGAGACCGAGCAACGCCGTCGTATCGACCTCGGCGGCCAGCGGCGCGCCCGTCTCCAGCAACCACGCGAGAGTCAGGCGGTGCATGGCCGAGTCCTCGAGCTCGCACGCGCGCCGCAGGTGGCGCACGCCCTCGCCGAGGTGCGTGAGCCGCTCGGCAGGCGTCGGCGGTGGCGCGGGCTCCTTGGACCTGTGCTCGCGCTGAACCCCGAGGTGCTTCAGCCAGGTGAAATCCTCGTCTCCGCCACCGAGCAGCGTCGAGCGCTCCAGCGCGAACGCGAAGGCGTGCACGCGCCCGAGCGTGTAGTGCGCCGCGGGGTCCGTGGGAGCGACCGCGAGACGCGCCTCGAGGTTGCGCACGAAGCGCTCGACCGGCCAGTCCGACGCGCTGGCCTCCCTCGGACGCGGCAGCGGCGCCCCGGCCACGACGATGAATGCGAGCAGGCTGACGATGCGAAGCATGTGCGACCCTCCGCGCTCATCCTAGCCACTCGCCCGTGACCTGTTACGCGCGGCTCGGATCCGTAAGATGCGCCCTCCGGAACCAGCCATGAAAGACAGCTTCCAATCCCACGGCACCCTCACGGTCGGCAAGCACACCTACGCGATCGCGCGCCTGAAGGCGCTCGAGAAGCGCTTCGAGCTCGCCAAGCTCCCGTACTCGATCAAGGTCCTGCTCGAGAACCTGCTGCGGCGCGAGGACGGTGAGGTCGTCACCCAGGCCGAGATCGAGGCTGTGGCCGGCTGGAAGCCGCGCGGGGTCGAGCGCGAGATCCAGTTCATGCCGGGGCGCGTGCTGATGCAGGATTTCACCGGCGTGCCGGCGGTGGTGGACCTGGCGGCGATGCGCGACGCCATGAAAGCGGCGGGCGGGGACGCGAAGAAGATCAATCCGCTCGTGCCGGTCGAGCTCGTGATCGACCACTCGGTGCAGGTGGACGAGTACGCCAGCGCCACGGCCTTCACGCGCAACGAAGAGCTCGAGTTCGCGCGCAACCGCGAGCGCTATCTCTTCCTGCGCTGGGGCCAGAGCGGCTTCCAGAACCTCGCGGTCGTGCCGCCGGGGACCGGCATCTGTCACCAGGTCAACCTCGAGTACCTGGCGCGCGGCGTGATGACCGGCACGCACGGCGGGAAGACCTGGGCCTACCCCGACACGGTGGTGGGCACGGACTCGCACACGACGATGATCAACGGCCTGGGCGTGCTCGGCTGGGGCGTGGGCGGGATCGAGGCCGAGGCCGCGATGCTCGGACAGCCCGTGTCGATGCTCATCCCTGAAGTGGTGGGCTTCCGCTTCACCGGGAAGCTGGCCGAGGGCGCGACCGCGACCGACCTGGTCTTGACCGTGACGCAGATGCTGCGCGCGCACGGCGTGGTCGGCAAGTTCGTCGAGTTCTACGGCCCAGGCCTCGCGAACCTGACGCTCGCCGATCGCGCCACCATCGCGAACATGGCGCCCGAATACGGCGCGACCTGCGGGCTCTTCCCGGTGGACGCCGAGACGCTCGCGTATCTCCGCTTCACCGGGCGCAGCGAAGAGCAAGTGCAGCTGGTCGAGGCGTACATGAAGGAGCAGGGGCTCTTCCACACGAGCGCCACGCCCGAGGCCACATACTCGGAGACGCTCGCGCTCGAGCTCGGCAAGGTCGAGCCTTCGCTCGCCGGCCCGAAGCGTCCGCAGGATCGACTCGTGCTCAGCCAGGTCAAGCCGAGCTTCGAGAAGACGCTCGAGGCCGACCGCAGGAGTGCGAAGAGCGAGGGCACGGCCGCGCTGCAGACAGCGCAGGCCGTGCAGGTCACGGTGCGCGGCGAGACCGCCACGCTCACCAACGGCTCGGTCGTGATCGCGGCCATCACGAGCTGCACGAACACCTCGAACCCGAGCGTGCTGATCGCCGCGGGGTTGGTGGCGAAGAAGGCCAACGCGTTCGGCCTGAAGCCGAAGGCCTACGTGAAGACCAGCCTCGCGCCGGGCTCGCAGGTCGTGACGGATTACCTCACGAAGTCGGGCCTCCTGAAGGAGCTCGAGCAGATCGGCTTCCACGTCGTGGGCTACGGCTGCACGACCTGCATCGGGAACTCCGGTCCGCTGCCCGAGCCGGTGCAGAAGGGGATCGAATCGGGCGAGCTGGTGGTTGCCGCGGTGCTCTCGGGCAACCGCAACTTCGAGGGCCGCGTGCACGGCTCGGTCAAGGCGAACTATCTCGCTTCGCCGCCGCTCGTGGTCGCCTACGCGCTGGCCGGGCGCGTGGACTTCGATCCGGCGACCGAGCCGCTCGGCCGGGGCAGGAGCGGCAAGCCCGTGTACCTGCGGGACGTGTGGCCGAGCACGAAGGAGATCGACGCGGTCCTGAAGAGCTCGCTCAGCCCCGAGCAGTACCAAGCGCGCTACGCCGACGTCTACAAGGGTCCCGATGCGTGGCAGAAGCTCGCGGTGCCGAAGGGCGACACCTACGCCTGGGACGCGCACTCCACCTACGTCAAGGATCCGCCCTACTTCCGCGGCATGCCCAAGGAGCCCGCGGCCGTGAGCGACATCGCCGGCGCGCGCTGCCTCGTGTTCCTCGGCGACATGATCACGACCGACCACATCTCGCCCGCCGGCAACATCAAGAAGGACAGCCCCGCGGGCCAGTACCTGCTCTCGCTCGGCGTCGCGCCGGCCGACTTCAACCAGTACGGCGCGCGCCGCGGCAACCACGAGATCATGATGCGCGGCACGTTCGCCAACGTGCGCCTGAAGAACGAGCTCACTCCGGGCGTCGAGGGCAGCTCGACCCTCTACTTCTCGCCCGAGGAGCCGTTCGAGAAGCCGATGTCGATCTACGACGCGGCCATGCTCTACAAGAAGGCCGGGGTCTCCTCGCTCGTGCTCGCGGGCAGGGAATACGGCGCCGGCTCGTCGCGCGACTGGGCTGCCAAGGGCCCGGCCCTGCTGGGCGTGCGCGCCGCCATCGCGCAGAGCTTCGAGCGCATCCACCGCTCGAACCTGGTCGGCATGGGCATCCTGCCGCTCGAGTTCCCGAAGGGCGAGAGCGCGCAGAGCCTCGGCCTCACCGGGCACGAGGTCTTCGACATCGAGGTCGCGAAGCTCTACCGCGAAGCCTTCAAGCCCGGCCGCACCGTGAAGGTCCGCGCCCAGCGCAAGGACGGCAAGACCGTCGAGTTCGACGCCAAGGTGCGCATCGACACGCCCAACGAAGCCGAGTACTTCCGTCACGGCGGCATCCTGAAGTACGTGCTGCGGCGGCTGGTGAAGGGCTGAGTCAGCTTCCTACAGAAGCTAGGTCGCGAGAGCCGAGCCTTCTCCGCGTGTTTGATCGGCGTGACCACGGCGGCTGAGCACCGCCTCGTCCCGCAGCGCTACGAGTGCTTGCCGGCCGGGCCGTGGTCACTGCGCAAGACGCTACGATAGGGAGGTGGACCAGGGCGACGATCCGCTCGGGCGTGTATCTTGGCCGGTGCGTCGTTGCGTTCTCGGCGAAGAGTCCGACGACCTCTCCGAGCAGACCACGGCCAGCGAACGCATCGCGATGATGTGGCCGCTCGCGCTCGAGGCTTGGCGCGTGGCGGGCCTCCCGATCCCCGACTACGCCCGCGAGGACACGCCCTGCCGCCTCGTGCGGGGGCCGAAAGAATGACTCCGCTGCGTGACCTCAACGCGGACTTCCGAGACCGCTCGTGTGCTTCGGGCGCGAGGGAGTCGAGTACGTCTTGGTGGGGGCGTATGCGCTCGCCTTCCACGGTTCTCCGCGGGCCACCGGTGACATCGATGTCTTCGTCCGCGCGACGGCGGCCAACGGGAAGCGGATCTGGCGGGCGCTCGTGGCCTTCGGTGCGCCACTCGCCGCGGGGGACTTCGCTACCCCCAACCTGGTCTACCAGATCGGGCTTCCACCGCGACGAATCGACATCCTGACCGACATCAGCGGGGTCTCCTTCGAGCAGGCTTGGGCCTCGCGAGACCTGGAGACCTCGCCGGCTTGGCCGTGCCATTCCTCGGCCGCGAGGCTCTGATCGCGAACAAGCGCGCCACCGGACGACTCAAGGACCTGGCGGACGTGGAACGGCTCGAGGGCGGAGCGGACGTGTAGACGGAGCGGGCGGATTCACGAGCCCACTCCACGATCAGGTTCAACTCCATGCCTGTTTCGGTGCGCCAGGAGTCGAGGCACGGCTCGGGGCGCTTGTCGGGGAGGAGGCGATTCCCGAGACTCGGCGCAATGATCTCGCGCGTGCACCTCGGCAACGGGGCCCTCGTCCTCGGCCTACTCGGCTGCTCGCCGAAGGGGCCGGCGGCGCAGGTCCCGCCGCCGCCGCTCGTGACCGTCGCGGCGCCGATCGAGCAGGAGGTCACCGATCACCGCGACTTCACCGGGCGCACGGTGGCGATCGACTCGGTCGTCGTGCGCGCGCGCGTGACCGGCTACCTCGACCAGGTGCACTTCAAGGAGGGCGCCGAGGTGGCGGCCGGAGAGCTCCTGTACGAGATCGACCCGCGGCCCTACCAGGCGGTGCTGAGTCAGGCCGAGGGCAACGTCGCGGGGTCCGAGGCCAGGTTCACGCGCCTCGCGGCGGACCTCGAGCGCGCGCGCAAGCTCCTGGCTGACGGCGTCATCAGCCAGGAGGACTTCGAGCGCACCACCAGCGAGCTGGCCGAGGCGAGTGGCACGTTGCACGCCCAACGCGCGGCGCTCGAGCGCGCCAAGCTCGACCTCGAGTTCACGCGCATCCGCGCGCCCATCGCCGGCCTGACGGGCAAGAGCGAGCTCGACGTGGGCAACCTGGTGATGGCCGACGCGAGCGCGCTGACCTCGATCGTCAGCATCGATCCGATCCACGCCAGCTTCGACGTGGACGAGCGCTCGGTGCTGCTCTACCGCCAGCGCATCCGCGAGAAGAAGGTGCACAGCGCGCGCGAGGCCGAGGTGCCGGTCCTGCTCGGCCTCGCCAACGAGGAGGGCTACCCGCACCGCGGCCTGATCGACTTCGTGGACAACCAGCTCGACCCGACCAGCGGCACGATCCGCGCGCGCGCGGTCTTTCCCAACCCCGAGCGCACCATCTCGCCCGGGTTTTTCGTGCGCATCCGCGTGCCCTTCGACCAGCCGCACCGGGCGC
>JABFRZ010000023.1 GCA_013140785.1 Planctomycetota bacterium
GGTGGGGCGGAGTGCATTTCGACCGGATCGGGAAAACCCTTGACACCCGATGGGCACCGCCGGGGCTTTTTTTCGGCCTGGGCTGGGCCGCGCGACCGGCGGGAGCGGAATCGGACGGTGCAGGCTCATGCGCGGCGCGCCCAGACCGAGAACGCCTGCGGCATCGAGGAGCTGTCCCCGCTGCCACCCCCTCAAAGCAACCCCTAGAGATCGAGGAACCTGTCATGGGACTCCGTGTCAACACCAACATCTACTCGCAGACGGCCCAGACGAATCTGGCGACCATCTCCGACCGACTGGCCGGCAACTTCTCGCGCCTGTCCTCCGGCCTGCGCATCGCGCGTGCCGCGGACGACGCGGCCGGCCTGGGCATCTCCGAGCGCATGCGCGCTCAGGTCCGCTCGCTACACCAGGCGGGCCGCAACGCCAGCGACGGCGTCAGCCTCGTGCAGACGGCGGAGGGCACGCTCAACGAGCTGAACTCCAACCTGATCCGGATGCGCGAGCTCGCCATCCAGGCCTCGAACGGCACGCTCAACACGGGCGACCGTCTGGTCATCAACGAGGAGTTCACCGCGCTCATCGAGGAGATCGGGCGCGTGGCCGGCCAGGCCACCTTCAATGGCGTGACGATGTTCGACGGCTCGACGACCTCACTGGCCATCCAGGTGGGCACGGAGAGCGGCGAGACGATCGACATCGCGCTCGAGGACCTGACGGTCGCGACGCTCGGCATCTCCACTGTCGTCACAACGGCCACGAGCGCCCAAGCCGCGCTCGACCTGATCGACTCCGCGGTGGACACGGTCTCGTCCCTGCGCGGCGACCTCGGCGCGGCCCAGAACCGGATCACGAGCACGATCCGCAGCATCGCCATCGCGGCCGAGAACCTGTCCGCGGCCGAGAGCCGCATCCGCGACGTGGACATCGCCTCCGAGACCGCCGACCTGACCCGCAACTCCATCCTGCAGCAGGCGGCCGTCTCCGTCCTGGCACAGGCCAACGTTCAGCCACAGATCGCCCTCTCGCTCCTCCAAGGGTAGCGGGGGGTGACGGCCTCTAGGGCCGATCGCTGAGGGAGGGGGCCACTCCCCGAGGAGTGGCCCCCTATTCAGCGCGGAGCTCGGAGGCGCCCGACAACGCGGTTCCCTGACAACACGGTTCGGCGACGACACGATTGGTGACAGCACGTTCTGCGACAACGCAGAGCGGATGCAGCCGCGCGCAGCGCCTCGGCTTCGAGGCGACAGCGCGCGCTCACGCACACAGCGAACGACCACCACCGAACACCTTCACCACTCCGGTGAAGGCGTCGTCCGGATCGGCCCCGAGCGATCGGGTCCGCAACGGACGCTCGGGGTGCGCGTGCCGTGCAGCTCTCGACGTGCCCCCGCGGGCTCCTTGTGCAAGGAGCCAACGGGGTCGAGGGCCTCGACGGTGAACGCTCCCCAACGATCCTGTGCAGGGATCGTCCTCATTCCGATCCAGAAAGAAACGACAACATGGGACTTCGAGTCAATTCCAACCTGTACTCCACGGGAGCGCAGAGGAACCTGTCCAACGTGTCCGCACGTTTGGGCGGCAACTTCGCGCGCCTCTCATCGGGCCTTCGCATTGCTTCCGCGTCGGACGACGCCGCCGGCCTCGGGATCTCCGAGCGCATGCGCGCGCAGGTCCGTTCGCTCCAGCAAGCGGGCCGCAACGCCAGCGATGGCGTCAGCCTCGTGCAGACGGCCGAAGGCTCGCTGAACGAGCTGAACGGCAACCTCGTGCGCATGCGCGAGCTCGCGATCCAGTCCTCCAACGGCACCCTGAACACGGGCGACCGCACGGTCATTCAAGAAGAGTTCGCGGCCCTCATCGCGGAGATCGACCGAGTCGCCGCCCAGACGACCTTCAACGGCGTCAACATCCTGGACGGCTCGACGACCTCGTTGTCGATCCAGGTCGGCACCGAGAGCGGCGAGACGATCGACATCGCCTTCGAGGACATGCAGTCCGCCGCTCTGGGACTCTCCGGCGTGGACATCTCCGACGTCTCGGGCGCACAGGCCGCTCTGGACCTGATCGACACGGCCGTAGACAGCGTGTCGAGCCTGCGCGGTGGTCTGGGTTCGTCCCAGAACCGGATCTCGAGCACGATCCGCAGCATCGCGGTCGCGGCCGAGAACCTGGCCTCCGCCGAGAGCCGCATCCGCGACGTCGATATCGCCGTGGAGACGGCCGACCTGACCAGGAACTCGATCCTGCAGCAAGCCGCGGTGTCCGTGCTGGCCCAGGCCAACGTGCAGCCGCAGCTCGCCCTGAGCCTGCTCGGCTAGTCCTGCGTCGGGAGGGATGCGCTCGCGCACTCCCTCCCACGAGGTGCTGTGCCAGGCCTCCTGAAGCCCCGCCGTCCACCGACGGCGGGGCTTCGTTCCTTTGCTGGCGCACGACGTCGGAACGACGGTACGCGAAGGAAGGATTTCCCCGCAGACCGATCCGGGCGAGACGACGCTAACGCGCGCCCCGGACCCGACCGATAACTCGTCGGAACACCAAGTCTCAGCGAGGAAGGAAGCAACATGACGCTCGGAGGAATCCAGTTCGGCGGACTGGCTAGCGGCCTGGACACGGGCGCCATCATCGACGCCATCCTGGCGGCCGAGGGGCGCTCCCTGCGGGTGCTGGAGAATCGCAAGAAGGGCGAGCAGCAGAAGCTGACGCTGCTCGGCACCTTCGAGGGCCTGGTCAACAAGCTGCGCGACAAGGCGCGCGACCTGCAGGCTGCCAGCAAGTTCTTCGCGCACAAGCTGAGCGTGGGCGAGGAGGGCATCGCCAACTTCACCCTGAGCGGCAGCGCCGAAGCCGGTGCGCATACGCTCGAGGTCATCTCGCTGGCCAGCGCCGACCGCTACGCCTTCGCGGGCGTGGCCGATCCCGAAGCCGCGCTCGGAACGGGCACCGTCAGCTTCACCTACGGCAGCACGCCCTACAGCATCGCGGTCGCCTCGGGTTCGGACAACCTGAACGACATCGCGGCCGCCATCAACACGGCAGCCGGGGCCGACGTCACCGCCACCGTGGTGAACGTGGGCACGAGCTCCTCGCCGTCCTACCAGTTGGTCCTGGCTGGCGACGACTCCGGCGCCGACTTCACCATCACCGGACTGACATCCAGCGTGGCCGGGCTGAGCGGAGCGACGCAGGTCTCGCCCGCCAGCAATGCGCAGATCGTGATCGACGGCCTGACCGTGCAGCGTTCGAGCAACCTGTTCGCCGACGTCCTGCCGGGCATCTCGTTCACGGTCTCGCGCACGACGCCGGACGCGACGCCCATGAGCTTCACGGTCGACCTCGATCCCAGCGGGATCAAGGCCAACATCCAGCAGTTCGTGGACGCCTACAACGAGGTGGTTGCTTTCACCAACGATCAGAACACGTTCTCGCTCGAGGAGGGCACGGGCGGGGAGCTGTTCGGCGACAGCGCGCTCGACGCCGTGCGCAGCACCCTACGCCGCGCGCTGTTCAACGTGGACCTCAGTACCGTCGTCGCCGACAACGAGGGCTACTCGACGCTCGGCCTGATCGGCATCGAGCTCTCGTCCGACGGCAAGCTCGAGATCGACGACGAGAAGCTCGAGCAGAAGCTCAACGGCAACCTCGACCTGTTCTCGGACTTCTTCCGCTTCGAGGGCGTGGCCGTGAACCACAGCGACAGCGGCGTGTTCGGGCGCATCGACGGGATGCTCGACGACCTGCTGGACGATTCGACCGCGCCGAACGGCAGGAATGTCGATGGCCTGATCGACCTGCGCAAGTCATCGATCGGACGACAGGTCAAAGACTTCGACGACGAGATCGAGCGCCTGGAGTTCCGCCTGGACAAGCTGGAGGAGTCGCTGGTCCTGAAGTTTGCCGGGCTGGAGCGGCTCCTGTCCGGGCTGCAGTCGCAACAGGCCTTCCTCGGTGCCACCTCGTTCGGGAGCCAGCGGTGAAGCAGGACTCCGCCGCAGCCGCCTACAAGTCCGCACGCTTCGAGAGCGCGCCGCCGCTCAAGCTGGTGCAGCTCATGTACGAGGGCGCGCTGCGCTTCCTCGAGCAGGCCGAGGCCGCCATGGCGGCGTCCGAGGTGGGGCGCTTCCAAGAGCGCTGCCTGCGGGCGCAGTCCGTGATCGCCGAGTTGCGCGTGTCGCTCGATCCCGAGCAGGCGCCCGAGCTCGCCGAGCAACTGCACGGGCTGTACCTCTTCGCCGAGGCCGAGATCTGCGCCGCACTCGCGGCTGAATCGAGCGCGGGGCTCGCCCACGTGCGCGGGGTGCTCACGACCCTGCTGGACGGCTGGAAGTGCCTCGAGGTCGCACCGTGAGCGGCGGCCCAGTGAGTACGACCCCGCTCTCCGTCCTGTTCGACGAGCTGCAAGGCGGGCTCGAGAGCCTGCTCTCGTGCTTCGAGACGCGCTGCCTTCCCGAGCCGGCCTCGATGGATGCCGCCTGGATGCGCGTCCAGCGTTCCTTCGAGAGCGTGTGCGTCGGACTTGACCACCTCGGACGTGACCGGGATTCGCTGCGGGAGCGAGTCGATCACTGCCTGCGCCTCTACGCCGTGGCCGCGGGCGTGCTGGCGCAGCGCCGCGAGGAGCTCGCCGCCGAGCGCACCGCCTGCACGAACGCCCGCCAGCGCCTGCGCCACGTCCGCTCCGAAGGGCGGCGCGGCAGCGCCTGCGACGTGCGCGCCTGAGTCGGCCC
>JABFRZ010000250.1 GCA_013140785.1 Planctomycetota bacterium
TAGCCGGCCTGCGCGAACAGCGCGCGCTCCTCGGCGCGGTCCTGTTCGAGCGCCGCTGCGTAGCTCGCGAGGTCCGCGCCCACCGCCGCGTGCCGCAGCTCCGGGCGCGCGTGTCCGGCGAGTCCGGGCGGTGTCAGCGACCAGCTCGGCTGCTCGCCCTTCAGCACGATCTTCTCGGCGATCGCGCGCCGGTCGATGGCCAGCGCCAACGCGCGCCGCACGCGCACGTCGTCGAAGGGCGGGCGCGTGGTGTTGACGCGGTAGAAGTAGCTGGCGAGATAGGGTGCGGGATCGAAGTCCTCGCGCGGCAGGAGCTGCGGGACGAGCGTGGTCGGCACGCGATCGACCCAATCCACCTCGCCCGCCAGGTACAAGTTCAAGCCCGTGCCGATGTGCTCGAGCGCCAGCACGTCGATCGTCTGGAACGCAACCGAATCGGCGTCCCAGTACTCCGGGTTCTTCACCAGGCGCAGGCGGTCGTTCACGCGCCGCTCGCGCAGCTTGTAGGGCCCGTTCGAGACCAGGTGCCCGGGGCGGATCCACTCGCTGGCCCAGCGCTCGGGGAAGCGCGCGCGGAAGTGCTCGAGCGAGCGGCGGTGCACGGGGAAGAGCGGATGGAAGCTGGTCAGCGCCAGGAAGTGCGCCGTCGGGCGCGCGAGCTCGACCACCAGCGTGCGCTGGTCGGGTGCGCGCAGGCCGACCTCGCTCCAGCGCGCCTCGCGTTCGTCGGCCTTCGCGCGCGCGAAGGCCTCGGCCCCGCGCACCGCAAACAGCTGGTAGGCGAAGGGCGCGGCCGTCTCGGGCTCCAGCAAGCGTCGCCAGGACCACAGGAAGTCCGCGGCGTCCAGTGCATCGCCGTTGCTCCAACGCGCCGCGCGCAGGTGGAAGGTATAGGTGAGCCCGTCCGGCGCGAGCTCCCAGCGCTCGGCCACGCCCGGCAGGGGTTCGAGCGTGGCGGGGTCCTTGACCGTCAGGCCCTCGAACAGCGCCATGGCCACGCGTCCCTCGGCCTGCCCGCTGATCGCGGCCGGGTCGAGCGTGCTGACCTCCGAACCGTTGTGGAAGACGAAGTCCGCCCGCGCCAGGCGAGCGCGCCGCGCGAGCGAGGCCAGGCCAGCCCCGAGCGGCACGAGCAGCGCGAGCGCCAGCCCCTGGCGAAAGCGCGCGCGGGCTCGGGGCGACATTCCGGCGAGGCTAGCCAGCGCTCCGCGCGCACTCCATGGGCGCCCTGTACGATGTGGCCGTTCGAGGCGCGTGGTCCGCGCTCCGCCGGTTCGTGGGAGAAGTTGGAGATCGCCCGTGCAGATCGCGGGTCGCGGGTAACTGGTGTCGCGGGGAGCAGTACTCGGAAGCGGCTCGTCGGCCGCGCTGCGACGGCAAGACCTTCCCTCGAAAAGGGTTGCGACCCTGATCCCCGTCCCGGTACACCTTCGAAGAGCCCCTGCGGATGAAGCTCCTCCTCGCCCTCGCTTGCGGCCTCCTCAGCGCCGGTGCGCTGCTGTGGCTCGGCCCGGAATCGGTGAGCTCTCGCGCGAGCATGCAGGACGCGCTCGCGCCCCCGTCCGAGGGCGAGCGCCTGGGCCCCGGTCCGGAGCCGGTCGACCTGTGGCACCCCGAGCGCGCCACGCCGGCCGAGCCGGCCTTCGGCGGCACGCTCACCGTGCACGTCGAGGCCCTGCCGCCCTCGCTCAACGCTGCGCTCCTGAACAGCACGAACGCGCGCAGCGCGCTGCACGAGCTGCATGCGACCCTGGTCCGGCGCGACTGGGAGGGCTGGGAGTACGAGCCCGAACTCGCGACGGGCTGGGAGGTCGCGGACACGCTGGTGCGCGCCGACGGCCGGCTCTACGGACGGATCGAGGAGTCGGGCGAGCAGGTGCTCGTGCGTGCGCTCGACGCTCCGGCGGGCGCCGCGCCCATCGTCGTTCCGAAGAGCGCCGCCCTGCGCATCGAGCGTGGCACCGTGATCACCTTCGCGCTGCGCGCGGGCGTGCGCTGGCACGACGGACACCCGTTCGATGCCGACGACGTGATTTTCTCCTGGCAGATCGCGAGCAATCCCGAGGTGCGCTGCGAGTGGGTCAGGCCCTACCTGAAGAAGATCGCGCGCGTCGAGAAGGTCGCGGGCGGCGTGCGCTTCTTCCTCGAGGAGCAGTACTTCAACTCGTTCGGGCTGTTCGCGGACACCTTCTGCATCCTGCCGCGCCACCTCTACGACCTGCGCGACCCCGAGCACGCGCAGCACAAGAGCGACGCGAGCGACGCGGAGTGCGCCAAGGCGATCCACGAGAACCCTTGCAACACGCAATGGGTCGGGCTCGGGCCCTACAAGCTCACGAGCTATTCCCAGCAGGGCATCGAGGCCGAGCGCTTCGACGGCTTCTTCGAGCCCGCGCAGGGCGGCTACGTGGACAAGCTCGTGTGGCGTCACATCTCCAGCGACGAGGCCGCCTTCCAGGCGCTCCTGAACGGCCAGCTCGACTTCACGCTGCGCATCAGCTCGGACCAGTACTTCGGCGCGGCCACCACGCAACCGGCCTTCACGCGCACCTTTTGCAAGGGCTACTTCTATCTGGGGGCCTTCAACTACATCCCCTGGAACATGCGCCGGCCGAAGCTCGCCGACCTGCGCGTGCGCCAAGCCCTGGCGCACGCGATCGACATGGAGGCCTTCGTCCAGACCGTCGCGCACGGCCTCGCGAAGCTGCCCACGGGACCGCAGTGCTACTTCGGGCCGAGCTACGACCACGGCGTGCAGCGCCTCGGGTTCGATCTGGCGAAGAGTGAGGAGCTCTTCGCCGCGGCCGGCTGGTACGACCGCGACGGCGATGGTGTGCTGGACAAGGACGGACAAGCCTTCGAGATCGAGATGCTGATCCAGAGCGGCAACGTCTCGGCCGGGACCTTCGCGCGCATGTACCAGGAGAGCCTGGCGCGCGCCGGGGTGCGCTTGATCGTCACGCAGGTGGACAACGCCACCTACTTCCAGCGCGTCAACGAGCGCGACTTCGACGCCGGCCATGCCGGCTGGTCGGTGGACGTGTCCGAGAACGACCCGCTGCAGCTGTGGCACTCGCGCTCGGCCGCGGCGGGCGGCTCGAACCACGCCGGCGTGATCGACCCGAAGGTCGATGCCTTGATCGAGCGCGGCGGGCGCGAGCTCGACCCCGAGAAGCGCTGGGCCCTGTGGCGCGAGCTGCACCGCTACCTGTACGAGGAGGTCCAGCCCTACCTCTATCGCGAGGCCCCGCCGCGCAAGTTCGCGCTGAATCGAGCCGTGCGCGGCGTGCAGTTCTTCAAGCTCACGCCCGGGTATTCCCTGCGACGTTGGTACTACCCGGCCGGCACGCCGGGCACGCGTCCGACGCGGGGGTAGAACTTGCTGCCGTACGTCCTGCGGCGCGTGCTCCTGTTCGTCCCGACGCTGCTCGGGATCACGTTCCTCTCCTTCGCGCTGCTGCAGCTCGCGCCGGGCGACGCGGCCGAGCTCGCGCTCGGCGGCGGGAGCAGCGAGGCCGAGGTCAGCCAGGAGAGCGTGGCGCGCTTCCGGCACGCGTACCTGCTCGACCAGCCGATCTGGAAGCAGTACCTGCACTACCTCGGACCGTTCGATCTCTCGGGCGAGGGCCACGCGTGGTTCGGCGGCAGCGGCGCGCACAGTTTCGGCGGGCTCTTGAGCGGCGATCTGAAGAGCGAGATCCACCGCCCGCACGTGCGCGTGGCCGACGAGCTCCGGCGACGCCTCGCGGTCACCGTGCCGCTCGCCTTCGCGGCGCTCTTGCTCGGCTATCTCGTGGCGCTGCCGCTCGGGATCCTGGCGGCGGTGCGCGCGGGCACGGCCGTCGATCGCGCCAGCGTGCTGTTCGTGTTCGCGTTGTACTGCGTGCCGACCTTCTGGGCCGGCCTCCTGCTGCAGCTCTTGTTCGGCGCGACTGGGCTCGGCTGGCTGCCGGTGATCGGGCTGGCGCCCGAGGGCGCGTCGCCGGTCGAGGTGCTGCGGCATGCGCTCTTGCCGGTCGTGTGCCTCGCCTACGGCAGCTTCGCCTACCTCTCGCGCCAGATGTGCGCGGGCCTCCTGGAGACGCTCTCGTCCGACTACGTGCGTAGCGCGCGCGCCAAGGGCCTGCCCGAGCGCAGCGTGATCGCGAAGCACGCGCTGCGGAATGCGCTCCTGCCGGTCGCGACCCTGTTCGCCAGCGTCTTCCCGGCCCTGATCGGCGGAGCGGTGATCGTCGAGACGATCTTCGACCTGCCCGGCGTCGGGCGCTACGCCTACGAAGGCCTGCAGCAGCGCGACTACTTCGTCGTGATGGCCACGACCACTCTCAGCGGGGTCATGACCTGCGTCGGAATCCTCGTCTCGGACCTCTTGACCGCCGCGCTCGACCCGCGCATCCGCCATGGTTGAGAGCAGGGTCGAGAGCATGGCCGACACGCCGCGCGGCGAGCCGGGCGGGGGCGCCTGGGAACGGGCCGGCGAACGCCTCGCCGAGAGGCGCGCCTTCCGCGCCGCGCGCCTGGTGTTGCTGCTGCTGTCGGCCATGGCGGTCTACGCGCCCTTCCTGGCGAGCGACCGGCCGCTCGTGCTCGAGGCCGTACACCGCGGCGACTACGAGCGCGCGCGCCGCTCGCTCGCGCCGGTCGCCAAGGCCTACGCGAGTCTTCTCGCGCGCGGCGAGGACGAGTTCCACGC
>JABFRZ010000546.1 GCA_013140785.1 Planctomycetota bacterium
GCTCCTGGCAATTGCCTCGCGGCAAAGGACGGGACGCCCATTCCTTGGTGAAGGCTTGGAGCTCCCGTCAGTCGCCAGCGCCCGCCTGGCGCCGCGCGACCAGCTCCTGGTAGGCCGGCGCCGCCAGCAGCCCGTGCAGGACGCGCCGAGCCTGCAGGACCAGCCCCGGGTCGCGGAAGTGGACCGAATCGGCGAAGTGGGTCGCGTCGCCCGGGATCGAGTCCTCGCCCTCGACCAGGATCGCACCGGTCGCGCCGGCCACCGCGCGGATCACGCGGTTGTACTCGGCGTAGCCCGCGAGCAGCCCGGCCAAGTCCAGGAAGGGCATGTAGTAGAGCGCCGAGGCCGCGCCGGCGCGTTGGACCTCGGGCAGCTGTCCGGGGCGCATGCGGGTGCTGAAGGTCACCAGCAGGACGACCTGCGCGCGCTCCTTCGCAGCGCGCACCAGGCGCGTCAGACGCTCCTCGAAGGGGCGCGAGAGCGCGCGTGGGTCGAAGCGCAGCAGCTCGTCCGCGCCGCGATGCGTCCGCCAGCGCAGCTCTAGATTCTTCTCGACCAGGTACCAGGTCAGCCACCAGTCCCCGATGGAGGAGGGCTCGCCCTCGCCCGCCTCGTACAGGCCGGCCTCGATCGCGAGGCGGCGCGTGTCCACGGTCAGGTCGTTGGTGGCCTCGTAGTAGACGATCACGTCGGGCTCGAGCGGCGCGACGCGGTGCTCGAGGCTGAGCAGGGAATCGCTCACCGTGAAGCCGCCCACGCCGCCGTTCACGTAGTCGAACTCGAGCTCGGGCGCGGCCGCCTTCAGGCCCTCGACCACGAGATGCGGCCAGGTGGCCTCGCGCGCGCTGGCCTCGGCGCAGAACGTGGTCGAGGCGCCCAGGAAGGCCACGCGGATTCGCAACGGAGGCTTGGGGCGTTCGAGCTCGGGCCCGCGAAACCCCAGGGAGTCGATCGCGATCGGACCGACGCTGTGCCCCGGCTCGGGAATGCGCAGGCCCGTCGCGGGGTCGGTCGCGAAGTGGTAGTAGCTCGTGAGCGTCGTGCCGTAGCGCTGCCACTGGCGCAGACGAACCACGGCTTCCACTCCCACGAGCGCGACCAGGAGGCCGCCCAGCGCGAACCACAGCTTGGGCACCCACACAGGTTCGGGCATCGGGCGGCGCAAGATCAAGCTCGGTCGCGGTCCCGCTCGCGCGCTCGGCCCGTTTCGCTGGTGGCGGCCGCGGGCCGTCGCTATCTTCCTCGGCCTTCGATTCCGCCCGCCCGCGATGACAACCGCCTTCGTGCCCAAGGAGACCCGCCCCGGGGAGACCCGCGTGGCGGTTTCGCCCGAGAGTGCCAAGCGCTTCGCGCAGGCGAAGCTCGAGCTGTGGGTGGAAGCGGGCGCGGGTCTCGCGGCCGGCTTCGCGGACGAGGTCTTTCGCGCGGCTGGGGCGCGCATCGTCGGGCCCGAGGGCTGGGCGAGCGCAATGGTGCTCAAGGTCCAGCCGCCGACCGCGGCCGAGGTCAGTCGCATGCAGCCCGGCGCGATCCTGGTGGCGTTCCTCCAGCCGCACAAGGAGCTCGAGGTCGTGGGGGCGCTGCGCGCGCGCGGCGTGACGGCGCTGGCGATGGAGCTGGTGCCGCGCATCAGCCGCGCGCAGGCCATGGACGCGCTCTCGTCGCAGGCGACCGTGGCCGGCTACAAGGCCGTGCTGCTCGGCGCGGTGCACCTGAAGAAGATGTGCCCGCTCTTGATGACCGCGGCCGGCACGGTCCAGCCGGCCAAGGTGGTCGTGTTCGGCGCCGGCGTGGCCGGCCTGATGGCGATCGCGACCGCGCGGCGCATGGGCTGCAAGGTCGAGGCGACCGACGTGCGCATGGCCGCCAAGGAGCAGGTCGAGAGCCTGGGCGCGGTCTTCATCACGGTGCCCGGCGCGGCCGACATGGAGGGCGCGGGCGGCTATGCCAAGGAGCAGACGCCAGAGTTCCTGCGGCGCCAGCGTGAGGAGGTCGGCAAGCGCGTGGCCGAGGCCGACCTCGTGATCACCACCGCGCAGATCCCGGGCAAGCAGGCGCCGCGCCTCGTGGACGCGGCCATGCTGCGCGCGATGAAGCGCGGGGCCGTGCTGGTGGACCTGGCGGTCGAGTCGGGCGGCAACTGCGAGCTCTCCGAAGCGGGCAGCGTGGTCGAGCGCGAGGGCGTGACCATCGTCGGACTCGCCAACCTGCCCGCCAGCGTGCCGCAGCACGCCAGCGAGCTGTACGCGAAGAACGTGCTCGCGCTGGTGAAGCTGCTGCTCGACAAGGAGGGCCAGCTCGCGCCCGACTGGAACGACGAGATCCTGGCGGGCTGCCGGCTCACGCACGCGGGCGAGATCCACCACGCTCCCACCGCGCAGGCCCTGAGCGCGGGCAAGCTCGCATGATCACCGAGTCCCTCACATGAGCAGGGCGCTCGAGGGAATGGACCCGGCGGCCGTGCTCCAGGAGGCGGCTCACGCAGCCACGGGAGCGGCGACGCACGGCGCGCCAGCCCTCGACTACTGGTCGATGCTGTTCGTGTTCGTGCTCTCGACCTTCATCGGCATCGGCGTGATCCGGCGCGTCTCGCGCCTGCTGCACACGCCGCTGATGTCGCTCACCAACGCCATCTCGGCCATCGCGGTGGTGGGTGCGATCCTGGTGGCGGGCGGGGAGTTTCCGCTCGCGATCCGCGTGCTCGGCGCGATCGCGCTGTTCGCCTCCGTGACCAACATCGTCAGCGGCTTCCTCATCACGGATCGCATGCTGAAGATGTTCAAGGACCCGAACGCGGCGAAGGGCGCGGCCAAGAAGTGATCGCCGCGCTGGTTCAGCTCGCCTACGTGGTGGGCACGGTGCTGTTCGTCCTCTCGCTGGCGTGGATGAACGACCCGAAGACGGCGCGCAAGGGCGTCGCCGCGGGCGTGGCCGGGATGGTGCTCGCGATTCTGGCCACGTGGGTCCAGCCGTCGGTCGTGCACCACCTGTGGATCATCATTCCGATCGCGCTGGGCGTCGCCGTGGGCGTGCCACTCTCGCGCGTGCCGATCACGGCCGTGCCGCAGCGGACCGCGCTCAGCCACGCCTTCGGCGGGCTGGCGGCCGGACTCGTGGGCACGGCCAAGTACTACCTGTGGGTGAGCGAGGGGCCCGAGAACCTCACGAAGTTCCGCGTGGGCGCGATCGTGCTCGAGGTGATCCTCGGGTTCCTGACCTTCACGGGCAGCCTGATGGCGGCGGGCAAGCTGCAGGGTCTGCGCTGGATCCCGCAGCGGCCGGTGACCTATCCGCTGCAGAACGCGACCAACCTCTTGCTGCTGACGACGGCCGCGGTGCTGGGCGTGGCGCTCGTCTTGCACCCGACGGCGCCGTGGGCGGCCTACGCCTTCCCGGCGATTCTCGCGCTCGCGCTCTCCTTCGGTGTGCTGCTGATCATCCCGATCGGCGGCGCCGACATGCCCACGGTGATCTCGATCCTGAACAGCTACGCCGGGCTCTCGGCCGTGGCGATGGGCTTCGTGCTCGACAACAAGCTGCTGATCACGGCCGGGGCGCTGGACGGCGCGAGCGGTCTGATCCTGTCGATCATCATGTGTCGCGCCATGAATCGCTCGTTCACCAACGTCTTGTTCGGGGCCTTCGGCCAGGTGCAGGCGGCGGCCGCCGCGGGCGAGCAGAAGGCCTACAAGGAAGAGACCATCGAGGGCGCCGCCCAGGCCTTGGAGCAGGCCAGCCTGGTGGTGATCGTGCCCGGCTACGGCATGGCGGTCGCGCAAGCGCAGCACAAGATCCGCGAGCTCGCCGACCAGCTCAAGAAGCGCGGCGTGGTGGTCAAGTACGCGATCCATCCGGTGGCGGGGCGCATGCCGGGACACATGAACGTGCTGCTGGCCGAGGCCGACGTGCCCTACACCGACTTGGTCGAGATGGACGACATCAACTCGGACATGCCGCAGTGCGACGTGTGTCTGGTGGTGGGGGCCAACGACGTGGTCAACCCCGCTGCGCGCCACGACAAGTCCACGCCCATCTACGGCATGCCGATCATCGACGCCGACAAGGCGCGCATGGTCTTCGCGATCAAGCGCGGCAAGGCGCCGGGCTTCGCGGGCATCGACAACGAGCTCTACTTCCAGGACAAGACCTTCATGCTCTTCGGCGACGCCAAGAGCGTGATCGGCGAGGTCGTGAAGCAGTTCAGCGGCGGAGGGATGCATTGAGCGGCCGACGTTTCGCGCTGCCGGCGGGTGGTCGGGGAGCGCGCGGCTCGGCCCTTCCCCAGGGCGCTTTTCCGGTAGGCGCGCTACCGGGGCGGTATAGAATCCGGCCGCGAGTCCCCACCCGACCGTCCTCTTGAAGGCCGGAAACGGAGAGAGAATCGATGCCGGACGAGCCCCGCTCTTCACCCCTTCCGCCCGCTAGCCCGACCGAAGCCGGCCCGTCACAACGGGACCTCGCGGTCCTGTTCCTACGGAATTCGCCCTGGCTCACCATTGCCGTGCTCGTGCACGTGCTCCTGTTCGCGATCTTCAGCGTGATGTACATCACGCACGAGAAGAAGGTCGAGCGCACGCAAGACACGGCCGTCTCGATCGCGCGCACGCCGCTCGTGCTGCCGCCGGCGATCGAGGAGCCGCCCGAGATCATCGACCGCAACTCGGTCCCGCTCCTGCCCTCCCAGGATG
>JABFRZ010000156.1 GCA_013140785.1 Planctomycetota bacterium
GCAGGACTCCATTCTCCTCGCTGACGCGCAGACTCGCCAGGGGAAAGGGATTCCGAGCTCCGCTCCCAGTCGAACACCGACCTCGGCATCGCGCTGCGGCTGGCGAACATCGACGATCTGCGTGCCCTGGGGCGTACGGGGGTCTTCCCCGACGGGATCAACGGCTGCGCCTTCGAGACCACGGCCTGCAACGTTGGCTCCAACGAGATCAGTTGGCAGCAGGCCATGGATCCCGACCATCCGTTCATCGCCTTCCTGTTGGCGCGCGAGGCGAACGGGCGCTTCGAGCAGATCTCCGACCGGAGCTACGTGAAGCACGGGTTCTTCGCGCTCTCGAGCACGTTCTGTAGCGCGTGCATCGGCACCGACGGCACCCGCCTCGGACTCGGTTGCTCGGACACCTACTCGGTCGGCAACAACGGCGACAACTTCTGGCTCGGCCCGCCGGCCGAGATCGATCCCTGGCTCGGCCTGTGGGACCCGGTGTGCTCGCACTTCGACCGCGGCGAGCCCGCCGTCGCGCCCCCCAACGACTGCAACGGGGCGCGCAGCCTGACCTCGTCCCAAGCCAACGCCCTCGGCTCGGTCGGCCACCGCATCCGCGTGCGCGACGCCGATTTCAACGTCCCCGGTGCCTTCTGGTTCCAGGGCATGTACGTGATCGAGACCGAGGGCGACCGCGTGCGCGAGGACAACCTCGCCTCGCGCGCCTTCGTCCCGAGCTGGACGGGCTCGAGCTGGAACCTGGTCGAGAGCGGGGTGCAGCTCTTCGGCTCGGTGCTGCAGCGCTGGGCGGGCGCGAGCGTGAAGTCGAGCACCAACGGCACGGACGACGGGCGCCTGTTCGTGGCCGTGAAGGTCGGCGGGCAGGACCAGACCAACGGTACCTACCACTACGAGTACGCCGTGCACAACCGCGACAACCGGCGCGGCGTCGGCGCGCTGCGCATCCCGATCTGCGCCAGCGCGCGCGTGATGAACCTGGGCTTCGGCGACATCGACCAGGAAGCGGGCAACGACTGGTCGGCCAGTGTGGTCGGGAACGAGATCGTGTTCTCGGGCCCCTCCAACCCGCTCGCCTGGAACACGATCTACAACTTCTGGTTCGACAGCGACGCGGCGCCGGTGCTCGACACGGTCGAGCTCGATCAGGCCAGCGCCGGTCCTGGTGCCGCCTTCGTGTCCGTCACCAGCAGCGCGCCGCTCGCGCTCTACAACGTGTATCTCGGCCCCGGCTGCGACTTCGACCCCGTGCCGCCGACGCTGTTCGCGAACGGACGGGCCACGCTCGGCAACGCCGCCTTCGCCCTCTACAGCGGCGGCAACACCCCGTTCATGCGCAGCTACCTGCGCTTCTCGATCACGCCCGGTTCGCACGTGCGCGGGGGCTGCACGCGCTACCTCGGCCCCGGCCCCGCGTTCTCCCTTGCGGCCGGCAACAACCTGGCGGACGCCACCGGCCTGTGCGGATTCTCCGCTCCGATCCCGAGCGACATCGCTTACGAGGGCTTGAACGTGAGCATGCAGACCTTGAGCCGCGACCCGAGCGGCGGTCCGGTGCGCAGCTTCTTCGACCTCTCGGACGGCCTGCTGGTGCGCCTCGGCAACGCGGTGCCCGACTGCCCCTGAGCGACTGCGCGACGTTCTTCGATCTGTGCGGCACGAGAACGCACCGCGGAAGCACGCACCGCGGAGCCTCGCGCGCTCGCTCAGCCCTTCGGCCGGAAGACCTGCACGACCGCCGGGTTGCCCTCGAGGTACGGCCCACCGATCAGGTCGATGCAGTAGGGGATGGCGGGGAAGACCGCGTCGAGGCACACGCGGATCGAGCCCGGCTTGCCGGGCAGGTTGACGACCAGCGCGCGGCCGACGATGCCGGCGCTCTGGCGCGAGAGGATCGCGGTCGGCACGCCGGCGGCGAGCGAGGCCGCGCGCATCTGCTCGCCGAAGCCGGGCAGCGTCTTCTCGAGCGCCGCGGCCATGGCCTCGGGCGTCACGTCGCGCGGCGCCGGACCCGTGCCGCCGGTGGTGCAGATCAACGCGCAGCCCACGGCCGCGAGCTCGCGCACGGCAAGGATGATGTGGGGGACTTCGTCGAGCACGAGTCTGCGCTCGTACAGGCACTCGGTCGCGAGATAGTCGCGCAGCGCGGCTTCGATCGCCGGCCCCGAGAGGTCCTCGTACTGGCCGCGCGTGGCGCGGTCGGAGATCGTCAGGATGCCGATGCGCGGGCGGTCGTCGCTGCTCATGGTCGCTGCGTGACGAGCTTCTGCAGCTCGGGGATAGGGGAGTCCGGGCCCAGCGCGATGGTCGTCGTGTCCGGTGCGAGTCGCCCGCGCTCGATCTCCTCGGCGAGGATCAGCGTCTGCACGCTGCCGTCGGAGTAGAGCACGTTCATGCAGCCCTCGTGGGCCAGCCGGTCGCCGCCGTCGCAGGCGGCCAGCGGCTCGAGCTCGGCTCCGCCCGAGGGAAAGCGCACCAAGGGGTAGGCGCTCGTGTCGCGCGCGGCATAGGGCCTTCCGCTTCCGGGGCAATGAATCCTAGAGCGGTTCACGGGCGTGTCCGCCCACACGCCCGCGCTCAGCAGCGCCCGCAGGAAGTCGCTGCCCGAGCCCACGGGCGGTCCACCGTTGCGCGTGCGGTAGAGCATGAGCCCCGCGTGGATGTTGCGCAGGTTCTCGGTGCACGCGCGCGCGTCGCCGGGCATGTCGAGCACGGGATCCTCGCCGAACGGCCACCACCACAGCGCCGCGGCCAGCACCAGTACGATCAGCGGGACGAGCACACGTCGCGCCGGCATCGGCCTACTCCATCCCGAGCGCGCGCACCAAGAAGGCCCACAGATCCGCGGCCTCCTCGATCTGCATCGCGGTGGGCTTGCCGGAGCCGTGCCCGGCGCGCGTTTCGATGCGGATCAGGATCGGGTCCTCGCCCGCCTGCGCGGCCTGCAACGCGGCCGTGAACTTGAAGCTGTGCGCCGGCACGACGCGGTCGTCGCGCTCGGCCGTGGTGACGAGCGTGGGCGGATAGCGCACCCCCGCGCGCACGTTGTGCAGCGGCGAGTAGGCGCGCAGCGCCGCGAACTGCGCCGGATCGTCGGCGGTGCCGTAGTCGCCGGCCCAGGCCCAGCCGATCGTGAACTTGTGGTAGCGCAGCATGTCGAGCACGCCCACCGCCGGCAGCGCGGCCCCGTACAGCTCGGGCCGTTGCGTCAGGCACGCGCCCACCAACAGGCCGCCGTTCGAGCGCCCGCCGATGGCGAGCCGCGCGGGCGTCGTCCAGCCGCTCGCGACCAACCACTCGGCCGCGGCGATGAAATCGTCGAAGACGTTCTGCTTCGCGAGCTTCGTGCCGGCCTCGTGCCAGGCCTCGCCGTACTCGCCGCCGCCGCGCAGGCTCGGGACGGCGAGCAACCCGCCCAGCTCGAGCCACACCAGATTCGGGACGGAGAAGGTCGGCGTGATCGAGACGCCGAAGCCGCCGTAGCCGTAGAGGTACGTCGGCGCGCGCCCGTCGCGCGCCAGGCCGCGCTTGCGGGTCAGGAACATGGGGATGCGCGTGCCGTCCCGGCTGGCGTAGAAGACCTGCTCGCTCTCGTAGTCCGCGGGCTCGAAGCGCAGCGGGCTCGACCTGTAGAGCGTGCTCTTCCCGCTGGCGAGATCGAGGCGGTAGATCGCGCTCGGCGTGGTGAAGCTCGTGAAGGCGTAGAACGTGTCCGCGTCCTCGCGCTCGCCGGCGAAGCCCGAAACCGTGCCGAGTCCGGGTAGCTCGACCTGCATGAGCTCCTGGCCCGTGCGGTCGAACACGCGCACCATGGAGCGCGCGTCGCGCAGGTACTGCACGACCAGCTTGCCGCCGACCTCGTCCGCGTTCTCGATCGCCTCGTCCGCTTCGGGCACGAGCTCGCGCCAGTGCTCGCGCGCGGGGTCCAGCGGATTGATGGCCACGATGCGTCCCTTCGGCGCGCCGAGGTCGGTCTGGGCCCACAGCGTGGCGCCGTCGTCGCCGATCGGGAACGTGCGCGCGTCGAAGCCCTGCACGAGCGCCGCCGGTTCGCCCGCCGCGCTCCAGCCGCCGTCCTTCGCCGCGAGCGCAACGCGGTAGAGCTCCGTGTTGCGGCTGGCGACGTCGAGCACCGACTGGAACAACACGCTGCCGTCCTCCGACAGCGCGAACGACTGGCTGCGGCCGGCCTGGACCGGCCGGCGCGCGATCACGACGTCCTCGCGCTCTTCCGTGCCGAGGCGGTGGAAGCACACGTCGGGCGGCGCGTTGCGCGCCGAGAGCTCGCTACCCGGCGCCGGCGCGTCGAAGCGCGCGTAGAAGAAGCCCGCGCCGTCGGCCGCCCAGGCCACGCCGCCGAACTTGTTCTGCGTCACGAGATCGGCGAGGTCCGTGCCGCTATCGACGTCGCGCACTTTCCAGGTGCGCCAGTCCGAGCCGCCGTCGGAGAGCGCGTAGGCGAGCAGCCTGCCGTCGCCGCTGGGCACGAAGGCCGCGAGCGCGACCGTGCCGTCGGCCGAGAAGGTGTTGGGATCGAGCAAGAGGCGCGGGTTCGCTCCGGGCGCGGCGACCACGAACAAGACGGACTGGTTCTGCAGGCCGTCGTTGCGGCGGAAGAACACGCGCCCGGCTTCTTGGGTGGGCAGCTCGTAGCGCTCGTGGTTCCACAGCTCGGTCATGCGC
>JABFRZ010000349.1 GCA_013140785.1 Planctomycetota bacterium
GCCTTGCCGTGGTGTTCCAGGATCTCCAGTACTTCGATCCGGCCCGCGCCGGCGGCGCGCAGGCGCGCCACGGTCTGATCGGTCGAACCGTCCGAGGCGAACACGATCTGCAGCGCACCGGGGTACTGGAGCGCGAGCGAGTTCTCCGCCTTCGCCTGCGCGAGCGCCTCGGCGTTGCGCAAAGCCACGAGCAGGCTGACGCTCGGCCAGGGCCCGGCCGCCGACAGAGCCACGTCCGCGTCCAGCGCGGGCCGGCGGCGGAACGAGCCGGCCACGATCACTCCCAGCGGGTAGAGCCCGAAGACCGCCAGGATCCCGGCCGACGCCGCGACGAACACCACGACCAGGAAGCCCTCGAGCATCAGCGCGACTTCGATGCTAGCAACACACTGGGAGGGAAGCTCCCGTGGGCGCCGTGCTCTCCGCGCGGGCTCAGCCCGGCGAGAGGCGGCGCGCCTTTTCGTCTGCAGCCGTTGCGGGCGGCACGAAGGGCGGTGCCGAGCCATTGAGCGAGCGGCGCGGCGTGGCCAGGCTGCGCTGCAGGAAGTACTGGTGCACCATGTACTCGCTGCGCTCCGAGCAAGGCTTGTAGCGGATCACCAAGAGCTCGCCGGTCGGCCCGGGGCGACGCCCGGCCACCTCGCCCGTGCAGCGCGCGGTGCGGTGCGCCAGACGGGTGCTGCCACGCACGGGGATGTCGAGCACCAGTTCGGCCGCGCGCTCGACACCCGGTTCGTACTCGCACTCGACCAGCAGCGTCTCCTCGTTGATGTCCACCAGGCGCGAAGCGCGCAGCCGTTGCGTGCCTGGGGCGCCGAGGTGCACGACCGCGCCATGCGGCGCGACCCGCCGCAGGCGGCGATGTTCGCGACCCATCCCGCTTCTGCGGCCGCGCGGGCGGAAGAGCTGGCGCAAAGCCCGGCGCAGGACCTCGCTCGCCACCACCCACACCGTGAAGGCCACGATGCGCAGGCTGGACAGGCCGCTTCCGCGACGGATCAGGCCGTTGTCGATCAGCGTGCGGTAGCGCTTGGGTGTGCCGTGCGGCGTGAAGAGCTGGGAGATGCCGATCAGACCCGGCCGCACCTCGAAGCGCCGCGCGTAGCCCTGGATCCCGAGGCACTGCGCGGCCACGACCTCGGGCCGCTCCGGGCGTGGTCCGACGAAGCTCATGTCGCCGCGCACGATGTTCCAGAGCTGGGGCAGCTCGTCCAGGCGCGTGTCGCGCAGGAAGCCGCCACCGCGGACCATCAGCTCGTGACGGCTGCCGAGGAGCTGGCCGCCCGTGACCTGATTGGCCCCCACTCTAAGAGTGCGCAGTTTCAGCATCTTGAAGGGTCGCTGGCCTCGGCCGAGCCGCGTGCCGGCGTAGAGCACGGGGCTGCCCGCCGTGACGCGCATGTACAGGGCGAGGAGCAGGACGACCGGCAGGCTGAGCACGAGCAGGCCCAGCGCGACGGCGCGTTCTACGAGATTCCATCCGGCCGGCGCGAACCCGTCGCCGCCGCCCTTCTGGACAACCCCTGACCCCCTGGACATGCCTTCTCCCTGTGACTGTCGCCGTGACCCCAAACTTGACCCACCGCAGACTATCACGAAACTGCAATTTAGGAAGCTCCATTCATGGCCTCACGGCAAAGAATTTCTCAGGGAGGAGTCAGGGAGGAGAAGGAGTCCTCGTCGCCCGAAGCCGGGCCTGGATGAGCGCGACGGAGGAACCAGGGGCCTGGCGGCGTCCGCGCTCAGCGCGGGCGATGCCCGCAACCCAACGAGACGGAGCTTCGCCCGCGCTGAGCTCCAGCAGCCTGTCGGAGTAGTCCCTGCTGCGGCTTCGCGCGCTGCGACGATGCGGCGTCGCGCTAGGAAAGCCATGCTCGGTGGCCAGGAAGGCCACCTCCGCTGTCTTTCCGTCGCGCTCCCTGCCTCGTCGCAGCGCGCTTGCCTCGCGACGGGACTACTTCGACAGGCTGCTAGTTCGCGGGGGGGCGGACCCTCCCGCGCGACTCCTCCCTCCATGCCAGGCGCGACACGCGGCCTCCCCCTCCTCGCCGCCTTCCATGACGGGCGGCGCGGCGCCTTCTGCGCTCAGCGCGCGCGGAAGAGGTCGAGGAGCACGGCCACCCCGACGCCCGCGACCAGGCCGACGAACGCGCCGATCGCCAGCACGAGGTTGCGCGGCAAGCCGGTCGGGGACACCGGCCGCGAGGCCTTCTCGATCACGCGCACGCTGATCTGCTTCTCGCGGTCGAGCTCCTCGGTGATGCGCGCGTCCTCGAGGCGTTCGCGGTAGATCTGGGCCGCGCTCTCGGCGGCCAGCAGCTCGCGCTCGAGCCGGCGCAGGGGTTGCTCCTGCTGGTCGAGCGCGCGCACCTCGAGGTCGAGCGCCGCCAGGCGGCCCAGGAGGTCGTTGCGCTTGATCTCGAGGGCCTGAATGCTCTGGCGGGCCTCCAGGCGGTACAGGCGCTCCTCTTCACGCACGAGCAACTCGATCTCCTCGGTCAGGCGCCTGATCTCCTCCTGCATCTCCTGGGTGCGCGCCGAGCGCTCGGCCTGACGCGCCTGGTCGAAGACGCCGGCACGGGTCTCGGCTTGCTCCAGGAACCTGCGCACGCGCTGGATCTCGGTCTGCACGCTGAGGACCTTGCGATTGGTCGGGGTGTAGTCGCGCAGGAGGTGGCTCTCCTCGACTTCGAGGTCGAGCAGCCGCATGGAGGCCTGCTCGACCAGGCGATCGGAGACCGGCGGTTCGAAGCCGCGCAGGGCGAGCTCGAGTTCGTAGAGCTGCCGCAGCAGCTCGTCCTTCATCTCCGGGCGCAGGTGCGGGGGCAGATCGGGCAGGTCCGGCGGCTCGGTCGGACCGGGCACGGCGCGCAGGCGCAACTCGGCCAATTCGGCCTCGGCCACCTGCAGGGACTGATCGAAGCGCTCGCGCCGGCCGAGCAAGAGCACGCGCTGCTGCTCGAGGTCGAAGACCCCGTTCAGGCGTTTGAAGTCGCCCACGGCCAGCTCGGCCTTGGCCAGCTGCTCGGTGCGGATCACGAGCTGCTCCGCGAGCCGCACGGCGCGCTCCTCGCTGAAGACCTCGATGTGCTTGTCCTTGAAGCGCTCGAGCAGGCGGTTGACGGCCTCGGCCGCAAGCTCGGGCACCTCGTGCTCGAAGCCGACCTTGATCACGCTGGACTCGAGCACCGCGCGGATCGAGGCCGCCTTGCGGAAGAGGGCCACGGCCTTCGCGACCGCGATGTCGGGATCGGGCTCGAGCTCGAGCAGCTGCGGGAACAGACGCTCGACTCCTAGCTCGCGCACGACCTGCTCGGCCAGGTCTCTGCTCGACAGGATCTCGACCTCGGAGTTCACCATCTCGGACAGGCTCGGCATGCGCCCGCCCGTTTCCGAGCGCCCGGTCTCGGGTCGGTAGACGTATTCGCGCCCGATGCGGACCATCAGGCTCGTCTCGGCCTTGTACAGAGGGCGCGCGCGCAACGCGCCGTAGGCCACCACGCCGGTCACGAGCACGAACACGATCAAGACGCGCCACTTGCCGCGCACCAGGATGTTGACGAGCTCGCGGGCGGGGTTCTCCTCCGGCGCGGGGGCCGGCCTGGCTCCTGCTTGGCCGGCCGGCATGGAACTGGAGCCGCTCAAGGGTTCGGATCCTGGATCCGGTAGGTGAACGAGATCGGGACGTTCCTGCGGATGTACTGGTCGATGAACTTGTTCACATCGGCGATGGGCGTGGTCGGCACGAACACGACGTCGTAGGGGCGCAGCAGGAAGTTTCCGCTCGCGTCCTTGCCGCGTAGGACCGCGTGCAGGTCCGCGGACGCGATCAAGTAGCTGCCGTCCGGCTCGCGGCGCACCACGAAGGCGTCGGAGGCGCTGGCGGTCGGGAGCAGACCTCCGGCCTCGAACACCGCCTGCAGCACCGTGCGCGGTCCGTCCAGCTCGAGCACGCCCGGGTTGGACACTTCGCCACCGACGTGCACCTGGTAGGTCGAGAAGCTGCGCAAGATGACTGCGACTTCGGGCGCGGCCAGCTCCGCCGAGACGCGCTCGGTCAGTTCCAAGCGCACGTCTTCGACCGTGCGGCCCGCCACGAGCAGCTCGTACACCAACGGCAGCGAGATGTACCCGTCCGGGCGCACCTTCAGGGTCACGTTCTGATCGGGGGTGTGGAAGAAGCGGATCTCGAGCTCGTCGCCGGCCTGGATGCGATAGGGCTCGCAGATCGGTTCCGGCCCCGCGATCACCACAGGAATCCGCCCGAGGTCAGGGTTGCGGGTGCTGCTGCAGGCCGCCGCCAAGAGCACGAGCAACGCCGCCGCAAGCGTCCACCCCATGCGGCTCCCTTCGGGCCGAGTCATCCTTTGGAGCGCCAACACGCGGGAGAGTATCGGAGGACGGACCAATCCAACCATGCAGTTTCTGACCGCGAAATTCCGCTTCCCTAGCAGCCCGTTGAAAAAGTCCCTGCTGCGGCTTCGCGCGCTGCGACGATGCGGCGTCGCGCTCGGAAAGCCGTGCTCGGCGGCCACAAAGGCCGCCTGCGCCGTCTTTCTGTCGCGCTCCTTGCCTCGTCGCAGCGCGCTTCGCCTCGCGACGGGACTTCTTCAACGGGCTGCTAGCCGCCGAGCCAGGCCGTTCTCGGCTGCCACGAGGCCCGCTTCCGCCATCGC
>JABFRZ010000606.1 GCA_013140785.1 Planctomycetota bacterium
CCACCCGCACCGCCGCCTTGGCGCTCTTGCGCCTCGTTGACGCGCAGAGCGCGGCCGTCGAGCTCGACGCCATCCATGTCTTGGATGGCCGCCTGAGCTTCGGCGTCAGAGCCCATCTCGACGAAGGCGAAGCCGCGCGGGCGGCCCGTCTCGCGATCACTGGGCATGAGGACACTTTTCACCGAGCGACCGCCGGCCGAGAAGGCCTCGCGTAGCGCGTCTTCAGTGGTCTTGAAATTGAGATTGCCGACGTAGAGCTTTGCTCCCATGGGGAGAACTACCTTTTCCGTTTCCGTGAAGATGACTTGTCACTGTCCCTGCGCATCTTCCGGATAGGAACGATCGCTCGAGACGGACATGCGGTGCTCTCTAGGGATGCAGAGTTCCGCATTTGGGGCCGGCCGCACCTCGGCCGAGGAACCCCAGGCTCCGGAGTGCGACACGCTCCCCGGAGTGTTCAGTTGAGAATTGGACGCTGAGGATCACAGACCAGTGCCGAAGGTGTCGAGCTTTTGCTCGGATTCCGAGCGCGCGACATGGACCTCGAGGCGCGCATGGCCCCGACCGCCGTGGTGGGGGGAGCGCCTGGTGCCCTGGCCGCCCCGACCTCCGTCGCGTTGCCCGGGGCGCGAGTCTTCGGCCCGTGGTTGTCGGGGAGCGTGCCCGGTTTGGGTACGTCCCGGGACGGGCCGTTGCGGATGGCCGTGGCGTCCAGCGCGCTCTTCCTGCTGGCGTTCCCGCGCCGGAGCCTTCGCCGAGGCGGGCTGGGGCTTGCCGTGGGTCGGGGCGCGCCTGCCGTGGGCCTCCGCCGGGTGTGCGCCGATCACCGCGATCGAGCGCCGCATCAGCTTCTCGATGTCGCGCACGAACGCGCGCTCCTCGGGCGCGCACAGCGAGATCGCGACCCCGGCCGCCCCGGCGCGTGCCGTGCGGCCGATGCGGTGCACGTAGGTCTCCGGCACGTTGGGGATCTCGTAGTTGACCACGTGCGAGATGTCGTCGATGTCGATGCCACGCGCGGCGATGTCGGTCGCTACCAGCACGCGTACCTTGCCGGAGCGGAAGCCCGCCAGGCTGCGCTCGCGGTTGCCCTGGGACTTGTCGCCGTGGATGGCCTGGGCTTGGATGCCGTTCTGCACCAGGCGCTTCGCCACCCGGTCGCAGCCGCGCTTGGTGCGCGTGAAGACCAGCACGCGGCTCACGGAAGGATCACGCAGGAGGTGGGTCAGGACGTCGGGCTTGTCGTCCCGAGAGACGAACTGCACGCGCTGGTCCACCAACTCGACGGTCGAGGCCACCGGCGTCACGTAGACCTTCACGGGGTTGCGCAGGATGCGCTGGGCCAGCTGCTCGATGGGGGCCGGCATGGTGGCGGAGAAGAGCAGCGTCTGGCGCCGGGGCGGCACGGCCCCGAGGATTCTCTTCACGTCCGGTAGGAAGCCCAGGTCGAGCATCTGGTCGGCCTCGTCGAGCACCAGCGTCTCGACGCCGTCCAGACGCACGTGGCCCTGGCCCATCAAGTCGAGCAAGCGGCCGGGTGTGGCCACGAGCACGTCCACGCCGTGCGCCATGGCGCGAACCTGCGGCGACTGTCCGACGCCGCCGAAGATGACCGCCACGTTCGGGCGCAGGTGGCGGCCATAGGTCGTGAAGCTCTGCGCGACCTGCGAGGCGAGCTCGCGCGTCGGCACGACGACCAGCACGCGCGGACTCTTGCGCAGGGCCGGCCGCCGGTTCGCGAACAGGCGCTGCAGGATCGGCAGCGCGAAGGCCGCAGTCTTGCCGGTGCCGGTGCGGGCGCAGCCGAGCAGGTCGGCGCCCTCGAGCAGCGGCGGAATGGCCTGGACCTGGATCGGAGTGGGGGCTTCGTAGCCCTCGTCGCGCAACGCTCGTGCGAGCGGCTCGGACAGGGCGAGTTCGGAGAAGGATTTCATTAGGGTGGAAGGGGGGGCGCGGAAGGGCGCCGTGTTACGCGCCCGATGGGCGCGGCGGAGATCCACGGCCGCCGCGGAGGGCGGACGCCGTCGGGGACGGTCGCGGGCGAGCGATGCTGGCCTGAAGCGCGGGATCTCCTGAGGGGATTCGTTCGTACGTTCTCGTCTCGAGGATCTCGGGCCGATCCGGACCGGGTGGCCTTTTTCCTGGCCAGCGCAGCGGCGTTTTGGGCGCCGCTTCCGGTCGCGATTCCCCGCCTATTCAGGCCGGCCGTGGGCCGTGGGAACCGCTTGGGAGCCCTCCTCGGTGAACGCGAAGGACCCTCGAAGCATCAATTTGTCGACCGGATCGTAGCGGAACCCGAGGGCGAATGCGAGCCCCCGGCTTGCCGGGCCTCGATTCCTGGAGCCACTCTGTTCGTGGTCTGACCTTGTCCACGCTGGGTGAACCAGGACTGGATCGGCGACGCCACATGAAGTGGCCGGCGGATCCAGATCTTCATCCGGAACGACTTTCCGCGATGCGAGCTCCACGCATGCAACCTGAGCCGAAAGCGAAGCATTGATCGAGGCCAGACTTGGCTGATGTGCGCGGCGTACCAGGCGGGAATGGCCGTTCTGTGCTACCTCCATTGCAGTGACCCGGTTGGAGCACAAGTCCTAGTCGGACCGAAAGTAGCGTACGTGGATCCCAGAGAGCCTCGAACCAGGAAGCCGGAGGCCAAGACAAGGCCGGCCACGGCTGAGGAGCTCGACCAGCGCCAGGAGCAGCTCATCCAGAGCATCGAGGAGGATCCCGAGTACCTCCAGGCGTTCACCAAAGAGGTCGTCAACGACCTCAGCCATCCCGGAGGGCTTCTGGGAAGGCTCGGCTATCGCACCTCGACCGGCTGATCGACTCGGTCGGCCGGCCCCGACAAGGCCTCCTCAAGCCGCATTGTGCTGGTCCGGGCGAACCACCCGCCGCAGCAGTACCTTGCGCACGAGCGGAACGGACTTGAGCGTGCGGGCCGCCGCCTGGCGCAGCGGGCTTTTCGATTCCCAGGCCCAGCGGCGGAAGCGCGCGGCGAGGCCTCGTCGGGCGAGCTGCCAGCGCACGGCGATTGGTGCGGGCGCGTGCGCTGGCGTGAGCGGCTCGTAGCCGAGTTCACGCATCAGACTGCCGGCGGCATGCTCGAGTGCACGCAGCTCGCCCGCGCGCATCTCGGCCTTCCAGCCCGAGACCTCGCCCTTGCGGAAGAAGCCCTTGGGCGCGTGGTTCCCGGCGCGCAGCTTGTCGAGCGAGCAGGCCGACACGGCGCGCTCGCACAAAGCCTCGTCGAAGGGCAGCTCCAGCCAGCGCAAGATCGCCGCCAGGCCCTGCACCGGCTCGCGTCGCAGCGACTCGTAACGCACCTCGTGGTAGCGCGGCGTCGCCCCGGCGATCTTGCGCGCGCGGCTGACGTCGGACACCCACTCCTCGCCGACCGACAGTGGGTCGTGTGAAAAGCGCGTCGGGTCGGCCCAGGATTTGGCCGCGCTCTTGTGCGAGCAGAACACGCTGCGCGGGTCGCGCACCACGTGCAGGAAGTAGGCGTCGGGGAAGACGCGCAGGATCTCCTCCCAGACCTGCACGTACTCGGGCGTCTGCTCGACCAGCGCCAGCGCGTTGGGGTTGACCGCGGCCAGCTCGGAGTAGACCGCGTCCGCCAAGGGGCGCACGAGCTCGACGTAGCGCGAGGGCGGGAGCGCGTCGGCGATCTTCACGCGCGCGAGGCCGTCCTCGGTGGGCGTGCTGGCCAGGCCCGCGCGCACCTTGGGGGTCAGCGCGCACGTGCCGTAATCGTCGCGCGCCGTGAACCAGCGCCCGAAGTGCGCCAGACGTCGGAAGAAATCGATCTGCTGCAGCGCCACCACGCGCGGGTGCTGCCCGAGCAGGAGCATGGTCCAGGTCGTGCCGCTGCGGCGGCAGCCGACGATGAAGACACGCTTCATGGGCGCGTCCGCGCTGCAATCGTTGACGGCCATGTCGCTCACGCTCCCAGGGCGCGCTCCCCACCGTCTGGTTCACCGGCCTCCAGCACCGACAGGACGACCTCCGCCAGACGCTCGACGCGCGCGCGCTCGGCCGGTTCGCCGCGCAGCTTCGCGGCCAGCGCGGCCGGCGTGCGCTGCTCGAACAGGGCGCGCAGCGGCAGCGCGACTTGCAGCGCCTCCTTCAGGCGGGCATAGAGACGCGTGGCCGAGAGCGAGTGTCCGCCGAGCGCGAAGAAGTCGTCGTGGCGTCCGACCCGCTCGAGTCCGAGCACGTCCGCCCACAGCGCCGCCAGCACGATCTCGAGCGCGCCCTCGGGCTCGGCGAAGCTGGCCGACTCGTCGGGCGCGGGCAGCGCCTTGCGGTCGATCTTGCCGTTCGGGAGCTGGGGCCAACCGTCCAAGCACACGGCGCGCGACGGCACCATGTACTCGGGCATGCGCTCGGCCAGGTAGCGCAACAGGTCGGTCTCGGCCGGGCGCGGCCCGCTCGGGACGACGTAGGCGACCAGGCGCGCGTCGCGGGTTTGGCCCGCGCTCTCGTCGCTGCGCGCCAGCACGATCGCCTCGCGTACCGCGGGGTGGCGCGCGAGCACCGTCTCGATCTCCTCCAGCTCGATGCGATACCCGCGGATCTTGACTTGGCCGTCGAGGCGCCCGAGGAACTCCAGGTTGCCGTCGGCGAGGAGGCGCGCGCGATCGCCGGTCCGATACATGCGTCCGCC
>JABFRZ010000147.1 GCA_013140785.1 Planctomycetota bacterium
CTCGCTGCCTGCTTGTAGAAGTCGATGTCGTAACCGTCCAGACACCACTCCCAGACGTTTCCGTGCACGTTGTGGAGCCCGAATGGGTTGGGGGCGAAGCGCTCCACGGGCGCGTGCACGACAAACCCGTCGTCCAGCTCCGGCCAGTCCTTGATGTCCGACCATGTGGCTCCACCTCGAGCCGCCGCTTGGTCGGCCAGGCTCACCGCGCCGATCAACTTCTGCCGCTCGTCCCCAGGCCACCACACGCTGGACGTGCCGCCTCGCGCTCCGTACTCCCACTGTGCCTCACTGGGCAGAGAAAGCCCGAGCCGCTCCATGATGCCCATGCAGTCCAGCCAGCTCACCTGCTCCGCCGGGTGCAAGAGCGACGGAGCCAGGCCGCCAGGCGGCTGGTAGTAGCTCGGGTTCTTGCCCACGAATCGCAGCCACTGACCCTGAGTCATCTCGTACTTCGACAGGAGGAACGGCGACAGTGTCACCGCGTGAACCGGACCTTCGCCGCTCTGCGCTTGCGGGTCGTAGTTCATCCCGTTCGGATCGCTCTTTTGTGCGCCCATCTGGAAGGTGCCCCCCCGAAGAAGCACGAACACGAGCCCCGTCGCTTCGGTCAGCACCAGCTTCCCGTCGGCGCCCCGCACCGCCGGCTCACCCGTCGCGAGGTGCGCGAGCTCCCACAGGCCCGAATCCGGATCGGGCCCGAGGGGGAGGAGACCCAGCTGTGGCGTCAGCGTAAGACCCGGATACGCCGAGCGGATCGCCGGCATGACCGCGCTCCAGGCCTTTGCGTGCTCGCCTTCTGGCGCGAAGCCCGCCCGCAGCAGGAGCGCGTTCGCGAGGCGCTTCTTCACGCCCCAGCCGGTCTCGGGCGAGGTTCCCTCCGAGAGGAGTCCGGTTCGCTCGTCCGCGAAAGCCTGGATCCCGCTCACCAGCTTCTCGAGCTGGTTGTGCCACCACTTGTCCTCGTCGTCGTCGAAGGTCCATTCCGGGCGCGTCGAGAGCGCGCCTTCGATGGCGGCGAGCTCGCCTTCGAGCACGGAAGCGCGCTCTCGGGCCGTCTCTGAGGCCTCGGGCCCGAGTTCCGCCTCGATCGCCGCGCGCAGCTTCGTCACGTAGCCCTCGAACTCGGCCTTCTTCTCGGCCGCTGCTTCCTTCAGCGCCTGCTCTTCCTCGACCAGCGCCTCGTCGAAACGGCCCAGCGCGAAGAGCGCCCAGGCAAGCGTGTCGCGGATCCCTGCCCGCTCGTTCTCGCCCGCAAGCTCGACCGCGCGCCGGGCGAGCACCAGTCCCTTCTTCTCGCCGCCGAACTTCGTGCGCACAGGATCTACCTGCGGCCAGGCCAGCGTGTTGAGCGCGTCCGCGTCCGCAGGCAGCCTCGCGAAGTCCACTCCGACCTCGGATGGCGTGGGCTCCGGGCCCGGCTCGCCGCCCTCGAGCAAGGCGCCGTGCGCCTTCAGGAAGTCGAGCTCGCGTCGGATTCGTTCGAGGTCCTTCGCTTGGGGATGCAGTGCCCGGAACTCCGCCCGCTCCGCCGCCGTCCAGGGTCGCGCCTTCGTTCGTAGCTCCGCCAGCTTCTGCTCGTGGCCAGGCAACTCGGCCACCAGCTTCTCCGCGCGCGCGAGCCAGGCCTCGTAGCGCACGATGTTCTCCGGGTGAGCCGGCCACAGGCGTGCGGCCTCGTTCGTCAGGTCTTCCAGTCTCTGTAGGGCCGAGAGCCGGAGTACCTCGTCGGCCTTTTTCTCCGCGTGTTCCTTCTCTTCCCGGGCCAGCGCCTCCCCGGTCACGGCGCGCTGCTCGTTCGTCTTCGCCACGCGGGCGTTCTCCAGGGCCTCGGTGGTCTTTCCCTCCAGGGCCACGTTGGCGCTGGCGAGGTTCGCGCGCTCGGACTCGAGGGCGGTGTTCGTCGTCGCCAGGTTGGTTCGCTCGCGCTCCAGCGCCCGGTTCGTGCGCACGTTCGCCACGAACAAGAACGCGATCACCGTGAACGTCACCGCCACGATCGCCGCCGCCGAGCTCTTGCCCGGGTTGCGCTTCGTCCACTTGACGGCGCGGTCGAGGCGCGTCGGCGGAGTCGCGTGGATCGGCTCGTTCGCCAGGTGCCGGCGCAGGTCGGCGGCCAGCGCCTTCATCGCCGCGAAGCGTTTGTCGCGGTCCTTCTCCAGGGCCTTTCCCGCGATCACGGCGAGATCGCGCGGCACGCGCGAGCGGATGGTGCGGATGTCGGGCGGGTCCTTGGTGACGATCTGGGCCGCGACCTGGTGGCTCGTGTCGCCCTCGAACGGCCGGCGCAGGGCGAGCAGCTCGTACAGCACGATCCCGAGCGAGAAGATGTCCGAGCGGTGGTCGATGCCCATGCGCCGGGCGGTCACCTGCTCCGGGCTCATGTAGTAGTACGTGCCCGCGAAGTCGCCCGTCTGCGACATGGCCGACTCGTCGGTGATGCGCGCGAGGCCGAAGTCCGTGACCTTGGGCCGGTCCTCGCTCGTGATCAGCACGTTCTGCGGCTTCAGGTCGCGGTGGATCACGCCAGCCTCGTGCGCGGTTTGCATCGCCTCGGCGATCTCGGCCACGAAGCGCGCCACGTGCCGGTCGTAGCCCGCCGGCACCTCCTCCGCGCGCGCCGCTTCGTCCAGGAAGTCCTTGAGCGTCCAGGCGCCGCCCACGAACTCCATGGCGATCCAGGCAAGCCCATCCGACTGCCCGTAGCCGTGCACGGAGACGATGCCCGGGTGCGCGAGCCGCCCGCCGGCCCGTGCCTCGCGCGCGAAGAGCTCGAGCTGCCGCTCGGTCACGCGCTCGGGGCGGACGAACTTCACCGCCACGGTGCGGTGCAACGAGAACTGCTCGGCCTCCCACACCTGGCCCATGCCGCCCTGACCGATCAGGGACACGAGCCGGAAGTCGCCCACGACCTTGCCCGGCGCGAGGCCGGGCCCCGGCTGCGGGCGCTCCTCCGCGCCCTTCCTCCGGAAGAACGAAAGCGAGCCCGGCTTGTCCTCCTCGATCTGCGACATGCAGTCGCCGCAGCCTAAGCGCTCCGCGCTTCTTCCACCATGGCCCTTCTTCTCTGTGAGCCGTGTCCTCCGCGCCTCCGCGGCCGGATCGAGATCGCACACGCGCGCGGAGAACGCGGAGTCGCAGCAGATCAGAGAATCAGGGCAGGAAGCCCTTCTTGTTCTTCAGCTTCGCCGGCAGGTACTCCTCGATCACGTAGTTGAGCCCCCACTTCGCGAGCGCTTGCTGCTCGGCGCGCACGCCCATCTTCAGCATCTGCTCCAGCGCCTTCTGCCAGGGCTTGTGGGCCTGGAAGAACGGGTCGTTCTTCAGCGCGTCCTTCGCGCGCTTGACATCGACCTCCTGCAGCTTGTGGGTCGCGTCCTGGAGCTTGAAGTCGATGATGTCCTGCGGCGTGACGCCCAGAAACTGCGCCTGCGGGACGCAGAAGAAGCGGTTGATGTGGGCCATGTTGCCCGAGCCGACCTTGAGCGTGCGGTAGATGTTGGCGATCCCGTACGGGTCGCAGTCGACGAAGGCGTACACCGGCAGCTTGTGCTGATCGGAGAGGATGCGGATGAAGCGCCGCGTCGCGCGCGTCGGCACGCCGGCGGTCTCGATCAGGATGCAGGCGGCGGTTTGCCAGTACTTGTGGTTGTTGAGGCGCTGGAACATGCCCCCGGTCTCGATCGCGAGCACGAACTTCGCGTCGGTCTCGAACTTCAGGTGCTCGACCGAGTGGGGGATCGAGTAGGAGCCCGTGCCGAAGCCCTGGCAGTCGATGCGCACCTCGACGCCGGTCTCGGGGTCGCGGTCGAGCACGACCATCTTGCCGGCCACCGAGCCGCCGTGCTCCTCGGGGTAGAAGCGCAGCTGCTCGCGGCTGAGCCCGTCGAGCGACGCGAGCGCCTCGATGTCGTCCATGACCGCGTCCGACTCGGGCTGGTCGTCGAACTTGCACTCGCCCCAGTTCTTGGAGACGTAGTAGGCCTCCCGCTTGGTCGCGAAGTCGTCGTTCTCGACCATCTCCTTGCTGATCGACATCAGGCGCAGGGTCTGGGCGAAGTTCTTGACCGTGTTGACCGAGAGCGCGCGCGACTTGGTGTGCTTGCCGAGCTCGAAGTAGCCGACCTTCTGGTCGTACTTCACGTTGCCGAGCGAGCGCTCGGGGAAGCGCAGCTCGGGCAACCCGCGCGCGTTGATGCGCTTGTGCACCCGCTCGGCCGTGCCCCTGATCAGCGCCAGGGTCTTCTTGTCGAGCGCGTCGAGGTGTGGCTTGCGGCGGGACTTGGCGGGCTTCTTCTCGTCCGGCTTGTCTTCCTTGGCCATGCCGGGGAGCTTGCTTTTTCAGCGAGCCCGAGTCCAGCCTTGCGGCCTCCGTCCGTGGGCCGACCGTGCCTGCTCGAGCCCCTTCAACCCGAGCACGAACGTGCGGAGGAAGAGGTCGATGTCGAGCGCACGCCGCGCGGGTCGAGGCCACTGTTCGCGAGACCGAGCGCGGCGGCGGCGTCTCGGAAGGCGTGCAGCGCGGGTACGAGGCGCGCGCCGGGCTCGTACAGGCACTCCTCGAAGAGGTAGCGCCGCGTGGCTTCCTCCGGCACGCGCCAGGCCGCCGCGGCCTCGCGCGCGAGTGCTTCCATGCGCGCCGCGCCGAGCGCGCGGCGCGCATGGA
>JABFRZ010000229.1 GCA_013140785.1 Planctomycetota bacterium
CTGCCAGAGGTCGTCTCCGGTCCTCTCGGTCGCGAAACACTGCATCTGCCGCCACTTTCGCCGTTTCGCTCAAGCTCTGATGAATAGGTCGGGCTAGCGCGCAGGAGTTCGCGCGCGCGGCCTCCGGCCGTGCGGGCGATGCGCGTGCGCCGCGCGCGCCCTACAATCCGCGCCGCCGAGCAGCCGACCCGTGTTCCTCTCTTCCCAGCGTTTCCGCAGCTCGCACGGGCTCTCCGCCGGGCTGCTCGGGCTCGCGCAGTTCGCGCCGGCTTCGATGCGTGCGCCACTTCGGCGGCTGGCGCCGGGCGAAGAAGTTCGAGGTCGCGCGCGCGCTCGCAACAGGGCTAGCCGCTAGAACGCGCACGAAGTGAGCCAGAATCCCTATCACGTCTTCGCCCAGGTCTACGACCAGGACGTCCATCTCGAAGTCCCGCGCGCGTTCTTCCGCACGCTGAGGCCGCTCGTCCTGGCGCACGGCGCAGGGCCGCCGATCCTCGATCTGGGCTGCGGTTCCGGCCTGCTCACGGAAGCGCTCGCGGCGACCGGCGCGCGTGTCATCGGGCTGGACGGTTCGCGCCCCATGCTCGCGCTGGCTCGCAAGCGCTGCGCGCGCTTTGGAAAGCGCGTCGCCCTGGTCCACGCGCGGCTGGAGCGCTTCCAGGTCGCCGAACGTGCTGCCCTGGCGCTCGCCTGCCACGACGTCGTGAACCACCTGCCTTCGCGCTCCGTCTTGGCGCGCGTCTTCGCGCGCGTCCAGCGCGCGCTGCTGCCCGGCGGGATCCTCGTGTTCGACACGGTCACGGAGTATTGCTTCGAGCGCTACTGGTCCGACAACACGCATCTCCTCGAGGGGCCGCTCGGGGACGTCGTCATGAGCTGCGACTGGGACGCGGACATGCAGCGCGCCACGGTGCGGATCATCAGCTACGTGCGCGCGGGCCGGAACCGGTTCGCGCGCGGGGAGACGCTCTTGCACGAGTACTTCCACGCGGAGGCGGACATCTCCCGCGCGCTCGTGGGCGCCGGCTTCGAGCAGGTCTGGAGTCGTCCCTGGAGTCCGTGGCGCGTCCAGGACGCCGAGGCGAAGCGCCTGCGTCGCCTCTGGTGCGCGGTGAAGCCGGGTCCGGGAGGGCGGCCGGCGAGCAAGCGCTCGCCCGCGCCGGGCTTCCGGCGTCTCGTCTGAGCGAGCGTCTGGGCCGGTTAGCGTGTCAAGCCGGCCTCGCGCTCGGCGCGTCGGAGCAGGTCGAACACACCCAGTCGTGGGGCCCATTCCTCGAGGTAGCTGCGCTCGAGAGCGGAGCCCCGCGCCTTGAGCACACCGAGCACGTCGCGCCACTGCCGATCGGAGACCTCGCCGCCCTTCTGGTCATACGGGATCCGCAGTCGCTCGAGGTGCCTTGCGGCGAGCGCGGCCACATCGAGGGCGCCTTGAACGCTCATGGGATGCGCACGCTCTCGTCCGGCACGTCGATGCCCAGCACACGCTGCACCAGCTCCTTGCCATACTTCAGGGCCATCGCGCGGATCTCGAGCTCGCGCGCGCTCGCCTCCGGCAGCCGGTGTTTCAGGCCCGCCAAGCAGAGTGTGTGCAGATCGCGCGACGCCCGCGCCACCAGCGCGGCCTTCTCGTCGAGCCTCAGCGTGCGCCAGCGCTCGAACAGGATCCGCTCCGCCGCGTAGGTGGTGTCCTCGGACTGCGTCCGGTATCCGGGCGGCGCTTCGCTGCTCACGGGTCCGATTCTATCCGTCCTGTGTGCAAGGCTGCGTAGTCATCGACGAGCCAAGCGGGAACTCGATTGCTCTTGCTCACCGCGGGCTCTAGTGTTCCTTCCCCGAAGTAGCGCCAACAAGGCGCCGTGATGGATCGTCGCTGGCAAGGCGCGCCGACGACGCGTATTCACTGCAATACTAGGGAGGAGGCGCAACGCCGCCAGCGGCGATTCAGTGCGGCGGATTGTTGGCGATACTTCGGGGAAGGGACACTAGCTTGAACCCGTGATCCAGATTCGCGAGCCTTCGCCCGAGGAGCACGAGGAGTGGATCCGCGACTTCGAAGCGGCCGCGCGACGTCCGCTCGAGCAGCGCATGCGCTACGCCTTCGTGAAGACGTACAAGCCCGTCCTCGACGACGAGCCCTTCCGGGCTTTCGAGCGCATGGCGGACTACCGGCGCTGGTGCGAGGAATCCCTGCCCTCGTGGCTGGGCTATGGCCGGGCCGTTTGAGTACCGCCAGGCGCGCGAATTGGCCCAGGCCTTCGCGGCTCAGGGGGTGCGCTATCTGTTCCTCGGCAAGGGCGGCGCGATCTTGCTCGGGTTTCCGGACACGACCCAGGACGCGGATGTCTTCGTCGAGAAGACGCGCGCGAACAGCCAGGCCCTGCTGACTGCTCTGGCCGCGCTCGGCTTCGAGCTGCTCGCGCTCCAGCGCGACGAGATCCTGCGGGGGAAGGACTTCGTGCAGATCCGCAGCGGACCCTTCGACGTCGATCTGGTCTTCGCTCCGGATGGCCTGGAGAACTTCCGGGAAGCCGAGGCGCGCGCCGTGACCGTGGAGGGGATCCGCGTGTGCTCGCTCGACGACATCATCCGGAGCAAGGAGGCCGCCGGACGGGTCAAGGATCGCGAGACCCTGCCGCGCTTGAGGGCCTTCCGCGACTGGCTGCGCCGGCGTGAGAGCTGAAGCTGCGCGGCGCGGCCGTCCGAGCAGGCGCGCGCCTACTCGTACACCATCCACAGCGGTCCCGGGAACAGCCACGAGAGTCCCTCGCGCAGGCGGTCGCGCCAGTTCTCCCAGTTGTGGCCGTCGCGCACCTCGCTGAAGCGCACGTTCATGCCGGTCGCTTGCAGCAGCGGGTAGATCGAGCGGTTGTAGTAGATCAGCGACTCGTAGATGCCGCAGGCGAGGTAGACACGCTCGCTCGGGCGACCGGGGTTGGCGCGGAAGGCGTTGACGAACTCGACCACGGGATCGAAGACCGGCCCGCGGTCGTGCGCGCCGATGTCGGTGAAGGCGAACGAGCCCGAGAGCAGGCACAGGTTCCCGAACACGCCCGGGTGGCGCCAGGCGGCCGACAGGCTCGCGACCGCGCCGAAGGACGCGCCCAGCAAGCAGCGCGCGTCGCGCGTGCGCGCCAGGGGGTAGCGCGCCTCGAGCGCGGGCACGAGCTCGCCCGCGAGATAGCGCGCGTGGGTCGCGTCGTCGGCGTACTCGATCAGGCGCCGCGGCGAGTCGGTCAGGGCCGCGATCAGGGGCGGTAGCTCGAGCCGGTGGATCAGATTGTCGAGCACGGTCTTGAGCCCCGCGTAGCGCAGGAAGTCCGCGCCGTCGTGCACGACCAGCAGCGGATAGCGACGCGTGGGCCGGAAGCGCGCCGGCAGGTAGACCTGCACCGCTCTGGGCTCGTCGAAGACCTGGCTCGCGAGCACCACCGTCTCGAGGCTGCCGGGGCGCGCGTTCGGATCGAAGAAGGTGTAGTCGGGAACCTCGTAACCCGGCGCGTGCACGACCGAGTTCGTGCCCATCGGGTCGGTCGCGACGTGTGTGTTGAGCGGGTCGGTGACGAGCTCGAAACCGTTGCCGCGGTAGAGCTCGAACTTGTATTCGACGCGCGAACCCGGCGGCAGGTCGATGACGAGGAACCACAGGCTGGAGCCCTCGAGGCGCCGCAAGGCCTGCGAGGAGGGCAGGCCGTAGATCCAGTGGCGCAGGTGCACGCGCTCGGCCTCGCCGCGCCACACGAAGGTCACGCTCTGGCCCTCGACCAGCGGGAAGGAGTGCGTGCGCAGGAACAACTCGAGCTCGTCGCCCGAGACCAGCCGGCTCCGGCGCAGCTCCTGGATCGCGAGCGTCACGCGCCGACCTCCGCCAGCGCGCCGTCCTCGGTGAGCTTGTGCGTGCCGGCGATCCCGTGCCAGCCGAAGCCGTCCCACACCAGGCGTGCACCCGGATCGAGCGGGATCGCGAGCATGGGCCGGAAGCGCAGCGCGAGCAGCGCCACGCGGCTCGGGTCCCCGAGCTCGAGACGGTGCTTCGCGTGCGGCAGCGGCAGGATCCCGCGCACCACGCCGAGCCCGGTTTCGAGCACCTCGGCCGAGCCCTGGCCCTGCGGCGGATTGTCGTGGAACAGCACCACGCGCTCGGACAGCGCCATCGCTCCGGCCGACCAGGCCACCAGCGCGCGCTCGCCGAGCAAGCGCGGGAAGTCGAACAGGCGCAGCACGTCGAGCAGGATCGCGACGTGTCCACCAGCCACGCACACGAGTGGGCAGCCGGCGAGCAGGCCCTCGACCTCGGCTCGCTGGCGCACGACCGCCGGCCGCTCGGTGGGGTGACAGCGCGCGATGAACTCCTCGCGGATGCCGCCCACCGCGAGCTCGTGCTCGCCGTCGAGCGTGCGCAGCGCCTCGATCGCCGCCGCGCGTTCCCGCGCCAGGAGGTCGGCGCCGTTCGGGGCCGGCTGACGCCGGAAGAGCTCGCGCACGGCATCGAGCGCATGCGTGACGCGGATGCGGTAGAGCTCCTGCGCCTCGCGCAGCCGCTCGGTGCGCCAGCGCACGCCCACGCGCAGCTCGGAGTCCTCGCGCAGGGCCTGGTCGCTGCGCTCGTACAGCTTCAGGTTGACGCTGCGACTCCACAGGTGCTCGTGCAGCTCCTGGTCCTCGCC
>JABFRZ010000471.1 GCA_013140785.1 Planctomycetota bacterium
ATATCAGAGAGAGAGAGAGAGAGAGAGAGAGAGAGAGAGAGAGAGAGAGACCGCGCGGGCGAGGCCACGATGCCGTTGTGCAACACAGGGGCGTGGGAGAGGCTGGATACGAGCAATAGTTTGCAACCGCTCTCGCGGTGACCGGGTCCACAGTGCCATGATCGAGGCAACAGGAATGGCGCGAGCAGGACGGACGTTCAGGGGGCCGAATCCCAGCCATGAGGCAGTCGAAGGCGGCTCACACTTGCAGATCGAGGCGGTGTACCGAGGCACGCCAGAATGAGCGCACCTACAGAGCCCTTCAACGGCGAGGTCATCGTCTACGAGGCTCCGGACGGTGAGGTCCGGGTCGATGTCCGGCTCGAGCGGGAGACGGTTTGGCTTTCGCTCGACCAGATCGCGGAGCTGTTCGGGCGCGACAAATCGGTGATCTCCAGGCACTTGCGGAACGTGTTCTCGTCCGGCGAGCTGGAGCGGCAGGCAGTTGTTGCAAAAACTGCAACAACTTCGGCGGACGGGAAGACCTACCAGGTCGACCACTACAACCTCGACGCCATCCTCTCGGTCGGCTACCGCGTCAGCTCCAAGCGCGGCACGCAGTTCCCCATCTGGGCCACGCGCACCCTACGGGAGCACCTGCTGCGCGGCTACACGCTGAACGAGCGCCGGCTGCGCGAAAGGGGGCTGGGCGAGATCGAAGAGGCGGTCAGCTTGCTCGCCCGGACCTTGACGAGCCATGCGCTGGTCACGGACCAGGGCCGGGCGGTGCTGGAGGTCGTGCAGCGGTACACGCGCGCCTGGCGGCTCCTGCTCGAGTACGACGAAGAGCGGCGCAGCGCGCCCATCTCGGCCCGACTAGCCCGATCCGGAAACCGTGTTCCGGACCGGGCGCGGGCACTTCAGGTCTTCTGCCGGACGCCTTTCGCCGGAACTTGAACGTGGGGGACCGCCGGAACGTGGAGGACCTCCTCGCCCCCCGACGCCCACCTCGGCTGCGCCTTGAACAGCTCGGTGTCCACGAACTCAGCGTTCACCAGCGACCAGAAGTCGTCCGCGAGTCCCGCGAGGACGTACTCGTAGGGCATCCAGCCGTAGCCCTTCTGGCCCCAGCCCGTGCCCCAGGAGTTGCGAATCTTGAGCGCGCCCTTCGGCGAGTTCCCGATCTTCCGCTCGTCGTCGTAACCGACCGCCACGATCGCGTGGCCGCCATCGACGTAGTCACCCGGACCGGGGAACGGGATGTGCCCGTTCTCGGCGTCCCAGATCGAGTTGTAGACCGTGAAACCGAACATGCTCGGCAGACCGGCGGCGAGCCAGCGCTTGACGTTGTCGAGCACCTCCTGCTGCGTCGAGCCGTACGGGTCGAGGCGGTAGTACTTCACGGCCTGGAAGCTCGCCCCGAAGGCGTAGCAGAAGGCGGGCGGCTCGTCGTCGAAACGCTGGATCTGATACGGCCAGTAGCTCTCGGGCGGCACTCCGAAGAGCCGCATCCCGCCCATCGTGGAGCGCAGGTACGCCCCGGTGTCGCCCGTGAACCCGAGCAGGTTGCGCGTGGCCTTGTAGAGGAACAGGCGCGAGCCGTCGATGTGACGGCCGTAGGCGCGGCGCTGGTAGTACTCGAACAGCCCAACGCCGGCCTGAGCCGTGCACGAGCCGAGGTTGCCCTGGTCCTCGATGGGCGAGCACGAGGGCGACAGGTCGATCGCCTTCGGCAGCGACGAGGTCGGGGCCTGCAGCCCCCTCGACTTGGCGAGCACGGCCTTCACCGCCGGGGTCTCGGCCGTGTAGTCGCGTACGTCGGGTAGGTCGGGCTGCCATCCCAGCCCGTGGGGAGTGTGCTTTCTCATGTCTAGGGAGTCTCCTCGCCCTCGGTTTTCGTGGCGGCTCCCGGGAGGCGAGCTCCCCGATCGGCCGCATCGTGAACACGAGAAAGCGCCGTTCCTCCCGCCACTTGTCCCAAGACAATCGCGCGCGGCTCGCAGCCGCGAGCGAGTCCGCGCGCGCGTGGCCGTGTTGACAGCCGACGCGCGCGCGCCCTTGCGCAGACTTCCGGAGGTCGGAGATCAGCGCAACGCCCAGCGGCCGGCGAAGCGACCGACCGGGTCCTTGCCGCGCTCGAGCGGATCCGCGAAGCGACCCTCGATGCGGCCGATGCGCAGGGGGAGCGGGGAGAGCGTCGTGATCGCGGCTTCGAAGCGGCCGAGGCCGTCGGGTCCGGCGACGTAGCCGCCGAGCACCTCGGCCACTGGCCGGCCGACGACACCCGCGCGGTCCACCGGCATCAGCACGCCGAGCATGCGGCCGCCCTGCGACCCACCGCGCACGGGGGCGGGCAGGAGCTTGGCCTCGAGTGCGAAGCGTCGCCCGTCGAGATCTATCAAGAAGCCGCGCGCGGAGCCGGCATCCTTGTCGCCGGGCAGGTCCCAGGCGCCGAAGGCACGGCCCGAGGCCGATACGCCCGAGGGCAGGAGAGTCGATTGAGCGGAGAGATGCGTAGTGGGCAGGGCCAGCACGAGGCCGAGCACGCCGGCGATCAGGGTGCGAAGCATGGGAGAGTCCTCGAAAAAAGTGACCGAAGGAACGGCGCGCGCTTCGGGCGAGGAAGCTCGCTCTGCGTCCGCCGAGGGGCGCCTCGCGCGCGCCAATGCGAACTGTTTTCCGCGAAGCCTGCGCCAGCCGTCCCCCAATTGGAGATACCCCACGGACGCGAGGCAGGCAGCGCCGGAGCGGAGAATCGGCTCCGACGAAGGGAAGCCGCTCGACCCGCCGCGCCCCCGCGCGAGCTGGATACGCGGGTCTGGTCGATCCGCTCAGCGCGGCGGCTGGTAGTCCAGGGCGGCGCGCAGCACCGGGTCCTGGCCCGCGAAGAAGGCGCTCGAACGCAGCGGCACGGCGAGGTGCGGCTCGTGTGTCAGGCGCTCGTCGCCGGGCGCGCCGAACTGGTGGTAGCGCGTCGAGACCTGCACCATCACGTCGGGGTGGTTGGGCAACGGCACAGGCTTGGCGTCGCCGTACTGGTTGGGCGCGCCGCCGGTGGGCTCGCCCACCAGGATGGCTTTCGTGTCGCGCTCGAGCACGGTCACGAAGTTGCCCGCGGCCGAGAACGTGTCGCGCCCGATCAGGCCGAAGAGCACGCCGGGGCGGTTGATCGAGGGTGTCTGCAGCGCGGCGATGAGCGGCCCGAAGGTGGTGTTGTCGCCGCCGCGGTTCGAGCGCACGTCCACGATCACCTTGGCGAGCTTCCGCTCTTCGAAAGTGCGCACGAGCTCGGCCGCGAAGTCCGTGAGCAGCTTGCCGTCGCCCGCGCGCGCCGTGACCTCGTTGAACTGCACGTACAGCGCGCGCTCGGGCTCGAGCACCTGCAGGCGATAGGCCTGCTCACGGCCCTCGAGCCAGGTCACGCCCGCGCGCGTCGGGAGGTTGAAGCCGCCCCACAGGTCGTGCAGGTGACGCTCGCGGCACGCGAGCTCGAGCGCGCTGCGCTTGCCGTCGCGCACGAGCTCGATCCGCGCGCGCGCCGGATCGGTGCCGAGCTCCGCGCCCACCAGCACGTCGGCGCACGCGAGCGCCTGCCCGAGCTTCAGTCGCAGGTTCCACTCGTTGTCCGATGTCAGGAGCGGCGCCAAGCGCTTGCAGGCCTCCCCGACCGGCACGCCCGCGACCGAGACGAGCTCGGCGCCGATCCACTCCCCCTGCTCCGGATCCGCCTCCACCACGAACCAGCCGTCGGCGAAACCGTAGGCGCGTAGCGGCAGGTAGCGCGCCTTCAGCGGCCACACACCGGTGTGTCCGTCACGGCCCTTCTGCGAGAGCAACGCCACGAGACGCATGAGCTCGACCAGCGCGCGCGGCTCGCTGGCGCCCTCGATACTGCCGAAGAACGCGTCCACGCCAGCCTCGAAGTCCGCCTGCGGGCATCCGAAGAACGGCTTCGGATGCAGGCGCTCGATCTCGGCCACGAGGTGCAGGGCGTCATCGGCCCATGACTCGGCGGACTTCGCCTGCTGCGGTGCGACAAAGCCGGTGGCGAACGTGAGAGCAAGAGCGAGCAGCATGGGCGGCACTCCGGTAGGGCGGGGTCGAGCCTTGGGATCGGCTCGCACCGCGCGCGGGATTGTGCAGCGCGCGCGGCCGCGGTTGGATGGACTGGCGGGTACGCCTTGCGTTGCGTGACTCAGGGCCAGAGCGCGCCCTGGCGCCACGCGAGCACCCGCGCCACGACGACCGAAGCGAGCAGCGCGCCCGCGCCCGCGGGGTCCCGTCGAGCTCACGCTCAACTTCGGAGCGCCGGTCGCGTTGGAGGGTCGCACGACGGTGAACCGACTGGCCCGACAACTCGCGCTCGCGCACTGGATCGAGCGGGCCAGCGTCGAACCCTTCGAGGGAAGGTCAGCTAGCGCTGCGCCAAGCAGTACAGGACACGACCTGCGTGCGGTCATCCTGCTCGACCGCGATCGGGGAGGCCCAGGAGGTCTCCTCGTCGCGCGCCACGCGCCAGCGTTCCTTGCCCGTGCGCTTGCCGAAGGCGGCCACGAAGGAATCGCCCTCGTGATCCCACACGACCACCACGAACTCGCCGACGAGCAGCGGCGAGCTACCTTCGCCATGGGCGTGCTTGGTGGCCATGCGCCCGAGGTCTTGCTTCCA